>CAJMQX010000041.1 GCA_905215635.1 uncultured bacterium
AAGTGAGAGTGAACTTTATAGAGAAAAAATATAACTAAGAGTAAATATTTACTAGAAGCAAACTTATTAAAAAAAATAAATTTGACACAAAAATGTGTCAAATATATATATAGATAAGAGAAAAAATGCAAGATATATTTTTTTGAGTATTTTTTCTGCTTTTCTAATTTAAATATTAGTAAATCAATTGACAAATATTAGAGTAAAATGATATAATTGATTGAGAATAGGGAAGTCCTAGAATAGAAGGAGTGAATAGAATGGAAGTTATATTATCAAATACAGCTTTAGCAATTGGAATTATGGTTGGACTATGCTTTTTAGGTATAGGTATAGGCGTTGGTATACTTGGAGGACGTGTTGCCGAGGCAATAGGAAGAAATCCAGAAACTAAGAATGACGTAGTACATTCAGTTATGACAATACTTATAATTACATCAGTATTCTTGTTGTTCTTATTTGCATTTTGTTTCTTATTATTATTCTTTAATCCACTTGTAACATACTAAAGATGGCTTTATTATTTGTTATTGTTAGTTTGATTATTGCTTTTCTTATATTCTTAATGTTTATGATTCTTAGAAGGACAGTAAGAATTGTCAATTCTCAAACAAAGTCTTACTTTGTTAATAAATTACAAGGATATGACGATTTAATTACTGATAAAGAAAATAAATTAACAGAATTAGATGAATTAATTAAGGATAAAGAAAAGGGAATAAAAGAAGATAATAATAATATACAGGGAAATGTTCATTATGCATTTGATACTAATGTTATTGATTTGCTTAATGGAACTAAATACCAAGATAAGAATGTTCTTGAAATTAATAAACTTATTGATGAGAATTTTGTAGTTAATTATGAAGAACTAATTAAAGACTTTTTATCACTTTGTGATGAAAGTAAAGATTATGATTTTTGTCTTAATTTAAGGGGTAAGTTTAATAGTGATACAATATATAACTTGAAAATATTAATGCCTGATGATAGAGAAAAAAAATTAAAAGAAATGCTTGATAGTAGAGAATATAAAGTATATGAAGCTTTTAAACTTATGGTTAGTGATAATAGTATTGATAATTTTATTGATTATTTAGACCAATTAGTAGATTTAAATAATCCTGAAGTAAAGATACTAGTAGGTAATAAGAGTGAAAATTATGATCATCTAAGTAATCATATTGAAACAATATGGAACGATAAAATATACAGAGGAATTAAGATTATATATCGAAATAAAGTATATGATTTTAGTTTGAGTGAAAGGAATGTATAGATATGGATGATATGTTAACTAGTAATTTAAACGAAACAGTAGATAGTATTAAAAATAATAATAATATTTATAATACAGGGAAAGTTATTAAAGTTAATGAATATAACATTGAGGTTACAGGTCTTAATGATGTAGCTTTTTATGAAGAGGTTAATATAGCTGATAAAGCTTCAGGATATGTATTTGGAATATATAGTGATAGAATTATCGTAGCTTTAGTTAAAGTTAATGAAGAGATTAGACCTGGAGATATGGTATATGCTTTAAAGAAAGAGTTTAAATGTTTATTTAGTTTAGATTCTGTAGGAAAAGTAATTGATGTATTTGGAAATGATTTAATAGCAGGAAAGAAATTTGATAATTTAGTGGAACTTAGTGTAGAGAATAAGAATGTTCCTTTAATGGATAGAGGACTTGTAAAAAGAGAAATGCTAACAGGAATTACAGGTATAGATTTGATATATCCAATTGGTAAGGGACAAAGACAATTAATAATAGGAGATAAGAAAACGGGAAAGACACAACTTTGTTTGGATACAATTGTTAATCAGAAAGATAAAAATGTTTTATGTATATATGTAGCAATTGGTAAGACTAAGAAAGAAGTTAAAGATATTTATTATGAACTTACTAAAAGAGGGGCTGCTAGTTATACAATTATTATTGCATCATTTCATGATGAACTTCCTACAAGAACTTATTTAACTCCTTATGTAGCATTATCAATAGCAGAATCATTTATGCTTCAAACTTATGATGTTTTAGTATGTTTAGATGATTTAAAGAAACATGCTGATATATATAGACAAATTAGTTTAGCTAGTAAGAAGACTCCTGGTAGAGATGCATATCCATCTGATATATTCTATACTCATAGTAGATTATTAGAGAAGGGATGCCAACATAAGAATGGAGGTTCTATTACAATACTTCCAGTAGTAGAAACTAAAGCCGGAGATATAACGGATTATATATCTACTAATATTATTTCTATTTGTGATGGACAGATAGTATTATCTACAAAGAACTTTGCTAAAGGTGAAAAACCAGCAATTGATTACGGACTTTCAGTATCACGTCTTGGAGGTAATGTACAAGATAATGAAATGAAGAAGGTAGGTAGTAAAGTAAGAATAGAATTACTTAGCTATTTGGATGTTAGACAGATATATGAATTAGCTAATATAGATGAAATGAGTGAAGATTTACAAAGAAGATTAAAAGAAGGAAAGAAGATACTAGATAATTTGAAGCAATATAGATTTTCACCTAAAACTAAACAAGAGATGATTGATAGTTATAAATTTTTAATGGAAAGAAATAAATAGATGTGAAAAGGGGAAGATACTATGATAGTAGGAAAAATTATTTCAATTTTTGATATTAGTGTTGAAGTAATACTTAGTGATGAATCTATCAAAATTGGAGATATCCTTAGAGTAGAAAATAGTAAAGATTATGTTTTTGAAGTAGTTAATATTAATAATATTAGTGCTACTTGTATTAGTTTAAATACTACAAGAGGTCTTAAAAAAGGAAGTAATGTTATAAAGGCATCTTCTGGTATTGAATTTGACTATTCAGATAAAATATTGGGAAGAGTATTTGATTCTTATGGAAATCCAATTGATGATAAAGTACTTGATAGTATTAATAAGAGAACTATTAATCATGAGACAGTTAGTTTAAAAGATGTAGATGTTAATGCTCCAATATTATGGACTGGTATTAAAGTAATAGATTTCTTTGCACCACTTCAAAAGGGATTTAAGATGGGACTTTTAGGGGGTGCTGGAGTAGGAAAGACCGTACTTATAAAAGAACTTATTCATAATGTATATTCCTCTATTAATGCTAATGCAGTGTTTGTAGGAGCAGGAGAACGTAGTAGGGAAGGTAAAGAACTTTATGAAGATATGAAAGAATCTAATCTTCTTGATAAGATGGGAATGGTATTTGGAGCTATGGGGGATAATCCAGTATCTAGAAGTACATCAGTATATGCTGGACTTACAATGGCAGAATACTTAAGAGATGAGAAAAGTCAGGATGTATTATTATTCATAGATAATATATATCGTTTTATTCAAGCTAAATCAGAGATAGCTACAGAATTAAAAGAATTACTTATTGAGAATGGTTATCCTGCTGATATGGCTAGTGAAATAAGTAAGATAGAAGAGAGAATTAGTTCTACTGATAAGGGATCTATTACATCTTTCCAAGCTATATATATTCCAGCTGATGATTATAATGATGAAGCAGTACAAACAATATCTTCTTATATGGATGGACAAATAGTTCTTGATAGAAAGATAGCAGAACTTGGAATATATCCAGCAATAGATGTATTCAAATCTACTAGTAGATTAGTAGATGTTGGAAAAATTGGAGAAAGACATTTTAAATTAATAGAAGAAGTACTTAGATATTTAACTCGTTATAAAGAACTAGAAGAAATTATAGCAATACTAGGTATAGAGGAACTTAGTGAAGAAGATAAAAGAATATTCTATCGATCTAGAAAACTTAGATATTATTTCTCACAACCAATGTTCGTAGCAGAACCTTTTACAAATATTCCAGGACAATTTGTTAAAATAGAAGATGTTTTAATGGATGTAGAAAATATATTAAATGGGGTTTATGATAATGTTGATGAAAGTAAATTCTTATTTATAGGTAAATATCATGAATAATGGGAATGGAATAAAGGTTAGAATATTTGATTTAAAAAAAGGTTTAATAGAATATGAACATATTAAGATAATTAGAATTATTAGTAAAGATTATAATTTACTTATTATGGAAGATTATTTACCAATTATTGGAGAGATAGAAGGTAGTATAGATATAAAGAATGAAGAAATAGAACTTAATTATAAAGATATTAAAGCTTTTTATATGAATAGTGGGAATGTCTTTAACTTGATGATTAAAGAGGGTAATTAATATGGATACGAATATAGATATACTAGGAAATATAGTTAATTTCCTAGTAGTAGCTTTAGTATTCTTAGGAGTATTAGCTATTACATTTAAAATAACTTTAAAAAATTATAATGTTAAAACTAGTAAGATTAAGTTTTATGGATTATTCTTAGGAATGAATAATAGATCAATATTAGCATTTAGTATGATTACATTAAATTATATATTTATGATCTGGGCTACCGCTACCTTTAGTGGGATAAATCTTATATATATACTTATTATGATAGTATTTATAATAGGAGCAGATCTTATTATGAAGATGTATGATAGGATACATATAGATTTAATATTTATTATGATTAATAGTTTATGTATCTTTGTTAGTAGTAAGATATATGAATATTTAAATAACGAATATACTTCACTATTCTTATTAATAATATTGGGATTAGTAATTATATTTATTTTCTTGTATTTTACCTATATTACATTTAAACTTCTTAATAATATAGTACTTAAACAAGAGAATTTAAAAAATAAAGAATATAAAAAAATATAGAGAAAGGGGCCAATATCAATGAAGATAAAGAACGTTGTTAAAGTTATGAACTTTCAGGCTTTAATTAGAATGGATAAAGCACTTAAAGAAGCTGCTAAATATCGTGATGTTGGTAAAGAGATAACAGATATCTTATCAAGAATTATGTATAATAAGAACTTAATACTTGATAAGAAGATATTGGTACCTGATATAGAAAAGCCTAAACTTAATATATATATAGCTAATGATTATGGTTTTTGTGGAAACTTTAATTCTTCAATTAGTAGACAGATTAAGAAAGATAAAGATTGTTATAAGATTATAATTGGAAAGAAGATTAATTATAATGATGATTTAGTATTACTTAAGATAGATAAAGAAGATTTTATAAAGAGATTTATTGAAATAGAGAAGTGTATAGATGATGCACTTGATAATGAGAAATGTAGTGAAATAAATGTTTATTATAATCATTTCTATTCCTTGACATCCTTTGAATTCTTAAAAATACAATTATTTCCTGTAGAATTTAAAGGAGAGTATTATGAAGGAGAAGATTTCGTTACAGAGACAGATGTTAGTAGAGTATTAAGTAGTTTAATGACATTTTATATATGCTATGAACTAAAAATGTGCGAAAGTATATCGTATGCAGCTGAAAATGTTTTAAGAAGTCAGATTACATCTTCAGCACTTGATAAAATAAAAGAAAAAGAAGAAGAGATGAAACACGAAGAAATGAAAGAAAGAAAAGAAAAAAGTATCCTTAAGAGTGTTGAAAACTTTAAGAAGATAATGTAATTTGGAGGTGTATAGAATGATAAAGCAAGGTTTTATTAATAATGATTCCATATTAGAAAAGAAATTTAAAATACTAAGAACAAGCATAATGCTAGGTAATTTAAAAGATCGAGAAGGAACTTTAAAAGAATATGAAGATACAGCTAGAGAAATAGATAAAATAAAAAAGAATGTTTACGAAGAAATATTATCCAGCAAAATGTATACGACTACAACATTAGAAGAAGAAAAAGAAAGACTAACAGAACTAATTGACTTTATACAAAAAAGAATAGATGAAAGAAATGAATTTATTGATGATTATATAAAAATTACTAATAGATTTTTAGATGATTTAGATAAAGTATCTAAAGAAGAAGAATTAAGTGATTATAAAATAAGACTTGATAATATTACAGAATATCTAAATAACGTAAATGAAATTAATAATATTAATGGATTACTTAAAGAGAAGAAACATGAATTAGAAGAAAAATATGAAAATAAAGCTAATAATGAGATTATTAATAATAAATTAGAAGAAGAATTAATAGATGAATATAATAAAATTATTAATAGTGATGAATACTATAAAAATCTTAATTATATAGATATAGATGCAGAAGTAGAAAAAATAGATAGTAGTTTAATAGATAAGAAAGATGTATTAAATACCTTTATGTCTTCTTATGAAGCACTTAAAAATGCAGGTATTAGTGGAGCAGAAAGAGAAGAATACTTATCATATGTACAAGATGCTAGAAACGATTACTATCATGAATTAGAAA
>CAJMQX010000042.1 GCA_905215635.1 uncultured bacterium
ATGAAACAGAAAAAGAAATATATAATTATTAGTATTGCTATTTTAATTATCCTATTTATTATTGGAAGTTTTTATTACATATATTTTAATGATAGAGAAAATATGGATAACACTATTATAGATGACACTAAATTAATTGAAGAAGTCTTTAGTGATAAAAATATTTTACATAATAAAGAAATAATAGAGGGATACAGAAATACTTATAATAATCAAGATGTTGTTGGAGAAATTGAATTTCTTAATACAGATTATAAAAAACCTTTAATGCAATATAGTGATAATGATTATTATTTAAATCACACCGAAGATAAAACTAGTAGTTATATGGGATCAATATACTTAGATTTTAGAACTGATATAAACAATAGTGATAAACTTCTTATTTATGGGCACAATTCAGCTAGTATTGATATGCCTTTTAAAATATTAGAAAGTTATTATGATTATAATTATTATTTAGGACATAAATATGTAAAAATTACTTCAGAAGAAAAAACTAGGCTTTATAAAATTTATGCTATTACAATTGAAGTAGAAGATTTTAATTACATGCAAACTGACTTTAATAATGATGAAGAATGGTATCAACATATTCATAGTTTCAAAGATAAAAGTATGTATGATACTGGAGAAGATGTTACCAAAGATGATAAAATATTAATTATGCAGACATGTAGTACTCATTATAAATATAAAAATTATGATAGAAAATTTTTAATAGTAGTAGCTAAAGAAGTTAGTGAGAAATAAAAAAAGCTTTTATTGTAAAGCTTTTTTCTTTTTACTTTTAATTAGCATACGAATAATATTTATCATTAGTAAGAAGGAAACAATACCAATAAAGTATATGGTATAACTTTCTTTCTTTTTAATAGTTATAACATATGGTTTTTTATTACCCTTAATAGTAATTGTAATAACACTATCATTTTTTAAATTTTTATTACCACTAATTGTTACATTAGAAGAATCTACATTGATATCGAAATCCAAGCTTGTTTCGGAACCTATCAATAGACTATATTCATATTTTTCGGGATCAAATTTTAGATTATATCCTTTTACTTTAATTGATAAATCACTTGCTACCTTTTCTACAACAGTAATTGTAGTTTCAGCTTTTATAGAGCCATCTTCATTTGATATTGTTATAATTGTTGTACCTAATTTTAAAGCGGTTAATACACCATCTTTTACGGTAGCTACTGTTTCATCACTACTTGTCCAAATTGGGTTGTTTATAGCAGTATCAGTTGGTGTTGAAACTGTCTTTAAAGTTATAGTGCTACCAAGTGCTACACTTTGTTTTGTTTGGGCAAATTTAATTGATTCAATTGGTGGAGATAATACAGTTACTTGGCAAACTGCTTCATAATTTCCATCTTCGCTAACTGCTTTTATTTCAACTTTACCTGGTTTAACTGGAGTGATTTTACCATTTGATACTTTAGCTATTTTAGTGTTTGAACTAGACCATTTAATATTTTTATTTTCTGCATATTCCGGATTAAAATTAACTGTTAAGGTTTCTTCGGCATCTAGTTCCATGGTCAACTCAGTTTTATTTAGAGATATACCTGTTAGTTTTTTACTTAAGGCAATTACTTCAACATTACATGTGGCTACTTTACCGCCATCACTAGAAATAACTGTAATGGTAGCAGTACCTGGAGCTATTGCTTTTACATTACCAGATGAATCTACTGTAGCGACATTAGGATTACTGCTTTTCCAAGTAACTTTCTTATTTGTAGCATTGCTAGGATTGAATGTCACATTTAAAGTAGAAGATGATTGCTCTTTTAGTTGAAGATTTTTAGAAATGCTAATACTATTTAGAGAAATAGTGTTAATTACTTTGATGTTAGCTACAGCTTGATATCCAGCAGCACTAACAGTTATGTAAGCTTCTCCTACAGTTATACCTTTAACATTTCCTTCACTATCTACTGTGGCAACATTAGAGTTACTGCTAGTATAAGATAGACTTTGATTACTAGCGTTACTTGGGGTTACTATAACAGACAATTTTTGAGTAGAGCCAACTAAAATTGTTTCATTACTGTTTGAAAAACGTATTCCTGTTATGGGAACAAAGTTATTAATAACTACCACTTTACATATAGCTTGCTCTGCTCCTATTTTAGCGGTAATAATTGCTTCTCCTGGCTTTACACCAGTTACTACTCCATTGTTAACAGTAGCTACAGATGAATCGCTTGATGTCCATACTACAGTGGTACCTGAACTTCCACCAGTATCTACCACTTTTAATGTAGTATTATATCCTACTCCTAAATTAACATTGTGTTGATTTAATTTTATACTAGCTGCATATACTTCTGAGTTGATAAAAAAAGTAAATAACATTATAATTAGCATAATTTTTTTCTTCATACTCATACTCTCCTATCATAGATAATTATAATATATTTTTTGTTCCAAGTAAAGGTATTTTTTATATTGGCCTGGAAAGGTATTTTTTATATTGGCCTGGAAAGGTATTTTTTATATTGGCCTAGAAAGAAGTTATGTTATGAGAAAAGAGTTAACTTGAATTAACTCTTTGATATCAATGTACGTTACTTTTGATTTAGCATTTTCTTAGATAATTTATATATTTTTTCAATAGATTTATTATCATTATAAGAATTTAATTTTCTTTTCATATTTAAAATTATATTTTTTCTTTTTAGAAGCTTACCTACTACTTTTGCAAGTTTACGCGGTGTTTTGCAGTTTATTCCATAACCATTTTTACAGACAAATCTGGCATTATATATCTCGTTACCACCATTACCAGGAATAAGAAGCATTGGTTTTTTCATTTCTAGACATTCTGTGATACTTAGACCACCTGGCTTTGTAATTACAAGATCAGAAATATTTAAAAGATTATTAACTTCTTTAGAAAATCCCAATGGATAAACGTTCTTATAATCATTCTTTTCAATTAATTTTTCTGTTTTCTTTAAAAGCTTTTCGTTCTTGCCACATGCATACAAAATATTAATATCATATTCTTCTTCTAATAGTCTTTTTAAATATTTATAAGAAAATGAAGAACCAATGCTGCCTCCTGCAAAAAAGAGAATAGTTTTTTTGCCATTGTTTATATGATATTTTGTCTTTAAAACATCAACATTACCTAGATTAGTAAAACTTTCCGAAATGGGAATACCATAGGAATATATTTTTTTACTAGATATATCATGATTAATTAAATCATTTTTTACAATATCATTACTAACAATAAAGGCATCAATATTCGTTTCATCTTTTATCCACATTTCATGAGATTTATAGTCTGTTATGATACTTATTATTTTGGTATTTGTTAATTTTTTCTTATTAAAGATGCCTAACATAATGTTACCAAAAAAGTGAGTTGATACTAATAAGTCGGGATTATATGAGACGATATCCTCTTCTAATTGTTTATTTTTAAAAACTGATTTTATGACTGGCTTGTATGGTAAAGTAGTAGATTTAAAATCAAATAGTTCATAAATGATACTAAAAATAGCACTACTGGTACGAAACTTAAAATTTTGTTCAAAAGCTTTTTTGCTAATAAGGCCAATAATATTTTCATAGTCCATTAAATCAATTACTTTTACTTCATACTCACCTTTTTTAAGAAAATAATCATATAGATAGTTAGCAACAGTTTTATGACCAGAACCATATGTTGCATAAGTGATTAAGACTTTCTTTTTTGCCATTAACATCCTATCCTTTCTTTTTGTAAGATTAAAGATTTATTTCTTTTATTAATTATATCATATTATTTTACTTTTAAGAACAGGTTTTATTTTATTTACTTTATTTTAGGTGATTATTATCCAACAAAAATAGTATTTTTTATAGTTAACTTACTGTAATTACAGGCAACTTGGAAAGCTAATTTGACAATTAATTACTTTTGTAGTAGAATTTAGTAGTAATTGAAAAGGGGCATTATATATGTTAACTATTAAAGATAAAAAGTATAAGAGTATTGTTAAAAATATACTTAGAGATAATAATTTTAAGAAAACTTATAATATTGAGCATCATGGAATTAGTAGAATGGAACACTCGCTAAGAGTTTCATATTATTCATATAAAATAGCTAAAAAATTAGGATTTGATTATAAAGCAGTAGCTCGTGGTGGTCTTTTACATGATTTTTACTTAGAGGGCGATGAGAGAAATAAAGTCAAAAAATTTACTGATACCTTTGTGCATCCTAAGAAAGCATTAGCTACTTCTAAAGAGTATTTTGATTTGTCTCAGTTAGAAGAAAATATTATTGTTAGTCATATGTTTCCAATATACTTATCACTACCTAAATATAAAGAAAGTGTTTTGGTTAACTTAGTTGATAAAGTTATTGGAGGATATGAAATGATGAGAAAAGTCAGATGTAAAACGGTATATATGCTTAACTATACACTTCTATTATTTGTAGTGTTTATAACTACTAATTAGTTTTATTAAATTTTAAAAGGACTTCAAAATTGAAATCCTTTTTTTATTTATATAATTAATTTGTTTATTCTTGAAATAATTCTGTCTTTTCCTAATAACTTCATTATCTCATATAAATCTGGAGTCATTGAACTGCTAGTTAGAGCTACTCTTATTACTGTAGAGATATCTGCTACACTACCCTTATAATTATCTGGGTTTTCTTTATATTCTTTCATGTTAGAGCAATATCCTAATTCTTCAGTTAACTCTTTTATTTTATTGAACCAAGTATCTTTATCATCATTTTCTTCATAATATTTATCTAGATATGTTTTTAAAATTTTAGATATTTCTTCTTTTGAATTTATCTTTTGAAAATCATAAGTTACGTTATTGAATAATTCGTCATACATATACCAAATATTTTTCTTAATTCTTGACCAAGACTCATAATCTTTACGTGGTTTCTTTTGATATCTTTCGATGCTGAAAATACTAATAGTATAATCTTTATATTTAGATAATAATTCATGTAATTCTTTATCATATGTTGCTGACCAGTTTAGTACATTTTCGTATACTTCTTCAGCAGTTAAGAAACTAATGTAATTTCTTGAAATGTTGATTAATTTTTCTACGTCAAATAATGAACCACTAGCAGATATTTTTTTAAAGTCAAATTTAAAATCATCTAAAGTTTTGTCTTTGTTTTGATCATACCATTGTTCAAAGTTAGTGTTGGCAATAGTCATTAAATATAGATGTACTGCTTTAATTGGAATACCTAATTCAGCATAATAACTCATGGCTGCTTCAGGATCTTTTCTTTTTGATAGTTTTCTCTTAGTGTCACCTTCTTGTTTTAGTATTGGTGATAAATGGGCATACTTAGGAGGATTAAAACCAAATACTTGGAACAATTGCATGTGAATAGGAAGTGATGATACCCATTCGTCTCCTCTTGTTACATGGGTTGTACGCATTAAATGATCATCTACTAAATGAGCAAAGTGATATGTTGGTAGACCGTCTGATTTCATGATTACAATATCTAAGTCATTTTCAGGAAATTCTATCTTTCCTTTAACTAAGTCATTTACTACAACTTTCTTTTCAAAGTCACCAGGTGATTTTAATCTGATAATATATTTTTCTCCATTTTTAATTCGATTATAAGCTTCTTCTATCTTTATATTACGACAAACGGCATATCTTCCATAATAGCCAATACGTGCTTTAGTTGCTTCTTGCATTTCACGAATTTCAGCTAAATGTTCTTCAGAACAAAAACATGGATAAGCCATTCCTATTTCTAAAAGATGCTTGATAAATGCTTGATATATTTCTTTTCTTTCACTCTGAATATAAGGGCCATAATTACCGATTGCTTCTGTTCTTGATAATGCTCCTTCATCTATTTTTATTTCAAAGTTTTGTAAATCTTTAACAATTCCTTCAATACCATTTGGTACTTCCCTTTTTTGATCAGTATCTTCTATTCTTAAATAAAATACGCCTTTAGTGTCTTTAGCAGCTTTACTAGAAATAAAAGATGCTAATAAACTTCCCATATGGACAAATCCAGTTGGAGATGGAGCAAAACGAGTTACCATAGCACCTTCAGGCAAGTTTCTTTCAGGATATATTTTTTCATAATCTTCGATTGTTTTATCAATGTTAGGAAATATTAGGTCAGCTAAATCTTTATAAGTCATTTTTTATCACATATATTTAGTTATAAGAAACATTAATTAATTATATATCTATAACTAAATCTCCTTTCTTTAATTTAATATCAAAATAAACAAGTAAATTATATCATCTATTT
>CAJMQX010000043.1 GCA_905215635.1 uncultured bacterium
TGATAGAATAGATGAATTAATGAAACTTATATTGGAGGAATTTTATGAAAAAAACATTTAAATTGTTAATAATATGTTTACTAATTACTGGATGTGGTGGTAATAAATACCAAACAATAGATTCAAATAAAGCGATGGAAATTATTAATGATAATTCTGATACTATAATTATTGATGTTAGAGAGAATGATGAATATAATGAGGGACATATTGCAAATGCAATAAATATTCCTCTTAGTGAAATAGATAGTATTAATTACAATAAAGAGACAACTATTATTTTATATTGTGCTACAGGAATTAGAAGTACTGAAGCGGCTAAGAAGCTTATTAGTCTAGGGTACACTAGTATTTATAATCTAGATGGTGGATTATTAAATTGGGGATTTGAATTGGAGGATTAAGATGTATATATATGGAAAGAATGTAGCAAAAGAAAAGATTAATAGTGGGGAAAAAATTAATAAGATTTACTTAGCAGATAAATTTAATGATAGAGATATAATGAATTTAATTAAAGAAAAAAAGATTAAATATAACATTGTACCTATTAAATATTTAGATAATAAAGTAGATGGTTTACATCAAGGAATAGTATTAGAAGTTGATGATGTAGAAACCTATGATTTTGATTATCTTAAAACAATTAAAAAAAATAATCCTATTTTAGTAATGCTTGATCATTTAGAAGACCCACATAATTTTGGAGCAATTATTAGGACATGTGAAGCTTTGGGAATAGATGGAATAATAATACCTAATGACAGAAATGTAGGAATTAATGCAACTGTAGTTAAGACCAGTGCTGGATCAATTTATAATATGCCTATAATAAGAGTAGCTAACTTATCAGCTTCAATAAATAAACTTAAAGATATGGGGTATTGGATTGTAGGTACTGATATGGATGGAGAAAACTATACTGAAATAGATTATAATATGCCTATTTGCTTAGTTATAGGTAATGAAGGAAAGGGTATGAGTAAAGTTATCGGAGACAATTGTGACTTTATTGCAAAAATACCTATGGTAGGAAAAATTAATAGTTTAAATGCTTCTGTGTCTTGTGGAATCGTATTAGCAAATATAGTTGCTAGTAGAAAGTAAAATAAAATGACTAATTATAATGAATATAATGACTATGAATTAGTATTTTTAGCACAAGAAGGAAATGAAGATGCTATTAATATTATTTATAAAAAATATAAACCTATTATTGTTAAAAAAAGTAAATTAGCAATATATTCAACAAAAAATAGTGGTTCAGAAATTAATGATGTGATGCAAGAAGCTTATTTAGGATTAGAAGAAGCAATAAAAAACTTTTCTCAAAACGATGAAGCAACCTTTTATACATTTGCTAATCTTTGTATAGATAGAAAAATATCTAATTATATTAGAAAAATGGCTAATAAGAAAAATATTTTATTAAATGAAGCAATTTTTATTGATGAAAATATGGAAAACTATTTAAAAGACACTACTGATATAGAGAATAATCTTATTAGAAAAGTGATGAAAGAAGAAATAATTAATAAGATATATGATAAATTTACTACTTTAGAGAAAGATGTTTATAATTTATTAGTTGATGGATATAGTTTAGCAGAAATAAGTAATAAACTTGAGAAAGATATTAAATCAATATATAATACTATTGATAGAATTAAACAAAAAGTAAAGAAATATAGGGATGAAAATGATAATTAAATTTTCATCTTTTTTTCTTGTTAATTATTATTGACTGTTAATATTTATATGATAATTACATGTAAATTGTATGGTAGAATTTTTAACAAACAAATGTATGAAAAAATGTTGACACAGATTTATAATTATGATATGATACTTTTTGAAAATATTATATGTAATATTGTTAATACTAGAAATAATTAACAATATGAATATGTAATATTTGGTTGTATTTTTTTAAAAAGTAAGTATAATATTTAGCTGGGAGTGAGAAGAAGATGGATAAAATAATTGTTAAAGGTGCAAGAGTTAACAATCTTAAAAATATAGATATAGAAATACCTAAAAATAAACTTGTTGTTATGACAGGTGTTTCAGGTTCAGGAAAAAGTAGTTTGGCATTTGATACTATATATGCTGAAGGACAAAGGAGATATATAGAAAGTTTAAGTGCTTATGCTAGACAATTCTTAGGAGGTAGCGACAAACCTGATGTTGATTCAATAGAAGGATTATCTCCTTCAATTAGTATTGATCAAAAAAGCACTAACAAAAATCCTAGATCTACCGTAGGTACTATAACAGAAATATATGATTACCTTAGACTTTTATATGCTAGAGTAGGTGTTCCTTATTGTCCAGAACATCATATTCCTATTACTAGTCAAAGTATTGAAGAAATGACTAATAAAGTATTAGAAATGGATGAAGGCACTAAAATAATGGTAATGGCTCCTGTTGTAAAAGGAGAGAAAGGTACACATAAAGATACTTTAGAACAATTAAGAAAAGACGGGTATATAAGATGTAAAATTGATGGTGAAATCAAAGAACTATCAGAAAATATAGAACTAGATAAAAATAAGAAACATATTATTTTAGTAGTTGTAGATAGATTGGTTATTAAACCTGATATTAGAACAAGACTATATGATTCAATTGAAACAGCCTCTAAGTTAGCACATGGCAAAATTATTATTGATTTACCTAGTACTAATGAAGAAGTCTTAATGAGTGAAGATTTTGCATGTCCTTATTGTGACTTTTCATTACTTGAACTTGAACCTAGAATATTTTCTTTCAATGCTCCATATGGGGCTTGTCCTGATTGTAAAGGACTAGGGGTTAAATATAACATTGATGTTGATTTAGTGATTCCAGATAGAAATTTATCTATTAATGAAGGTGGAATTAAGCCTTTTAGTATTGATGATGATAACATTAATAGAACGCAATTAGAGGCAGTAGCTAAATACTATGATATTGACTTAGATATGAAAATAAAAGATTTAGATAAAGATAAATTAAATATCATTTTATATGGTTCTCCTGATGTATTAGAGTTTAAATATACTTCTAAGAATGGTAATACAAGAAATGCTAAAGATTATTTTGAAGGAGTTATTACTAACTTAGAAAGAAGATATATTGAAACAAAAAGTTCCTGGATAAGAGAATGGATAGAGCTTTACATGAGAGAAAGTGTTTGTCCTACATGTAAAGGTGCAAGACTTGGAGAAGCTGCTTTATCAGTACTAATTAACAAGAAAAATATATATGAAGTTTCTTGCTTGTCTATAAGAGAACTTAGAGACTTTATTTCTAATTTAAAATTATCACCAGAAAAAAAGGAGATAGCCTCTTTGTTAATAAAAGAAATTAATAATAGACTAGACTTCTTAATTAATGTTGGACTTGAGTATTTAACTTTAAGTAGAACTGCTGGTACATTATCAGGAGGAGAAAGTCAAAGAATTAGACTTGCTACACAAATAGGTTCTAAACTAACGGGAGTGCTTTATGTATTAGATGAACCTAGTATTGGACTTCATCAAAGGGATAATCAAAAGTTAATTAATTCATTACTCGAAATGAGAGATCTCGGTAATACTTTGATAGTAGTAGAACATGATACTGATACTATGTTAGCAGCAGATTATTTAGTAGATATTGGTCCATTTGCGGGTGAACACGGAGGAGAAGTAGTTGCTGCTGGTACACCACAAGAAGTAATTGCTAACGAAAATAGTATTACAGGGCAATATTTATCTGGTAAAAGAAAAATATTAGTACCCGAAAAAAGAAGAAAGGGAAATGGTAAATTCTTAAAAATTATGGGTGCTAAAGAAAATAACCTTAAAAATATTAATGTTTCTTTCCCATTAGGCACATTTACTTGTGTAACAGGAGTATCTGGATCAGGAAAAAGTAGTTTAGTTAATGAAATATTATATAAATCTTTAGCTAATAACTTATATAGTTCTAAGGAAAGACCTGGTAAATGCAGAGAAATTAAAGGTATGGATGAAATTGATAAGGTTGTTCTTATTACTCAAAACCCAATAGGAAGAACTCCTAGAAGTAATCCTGCTACATATGTAGGAGTATTTGATGATATTAGAGATATCTTTGCAGAAACTAAAGAGGCTAAAATTAAAGGATATGATAAAGGGAGATTTAGTTTCAATGTTAAAGGTGGAAGATGTGAGGCTTGTTGGGGCGATGGAGTAAAGAAAATAGAGATGCATTTTTTACCAGATGTATATGTTCCTTGTGATGTTTGTCATGGAACTAGATATAATAAAGAGACACTTTCTATTAAATATAAAGGTAAAAATATATATGATGTCTTAGAGATGAGAGTAGATGAATTAATAGAATTCTTTGAAAATCATCCTAAGGTAGTACATAAACTTAAAACACTTCAAGATGTTGGACTTGGATATATTAAAATTGGTCAGAGTGCTCCGACATTATCAGGAGGAGAAGCTGCAAGGGTTAAACTAGCAAAAGAATTACAAAAAAAACCTACTGGTAAAAGTATGTTTATATTAGATGAACCTACGACAGGATTACATTCTTATGATATTGAAAAATTACTTAACATTTTAAACAGAATTGTTGATAATGGTGATACCGTTGTTGTTATTGAGCATAATCTAGATGTTATTAAAGTAGCAGACTATATTATTGACTTAGGACCTGAGGGAGGAAATCTTGGTGGTACAGTCGTTGTTACAGGAACACCAGAAGAAGTAGCTAGACATGAAACTAGTTATACAGGACAATTCTTAAAAGATTATTTAAAATAAAGAAAGGCATTATGAATAATAGAAATATTATTTATTAATGTTTTTTTATTTTATTTTTTGAATATATCTTAAATAATAACATATCTTTTATTGAAGAGAGGTTTTATATGGAAAAAATAGATGTTATTAAGAATATTGCATTAAGAACTGGTGGAGATATATATTTAGGAGTTGTTGGAGCTGTTAGAACAGGTAAATCAACTTTTATTCGACGTTTTATGGAGAATTTAGTTATTCCTAATATTCAAGATGAGTTTGAAAAAAAGAGGGCTTTAGATGAACTTCCACAAGCTGCTAATGGAAAAATGATTATGACAACTGAACCTAAATTTGTACCTGCTAATGCTGCTAAAATTAAAATTGATGAGTTTTCTGCTAATATTAAGATGATTGATTGTGTTGGTTATGTAATAAATAACGCGAAAGGTATTGATGATGAAAATGGTCCAAGATATGTAATGACACCATGGTATAGCGAACCGATTCCATTTGTTGAAGCTGCTGAGATAGGAACAGAAAAGGTAATTAAAGATCATTCCACAATTGGTATAGTAGTAACTAGCGATGGTTCTTTCGGAGAATTCTCTAGAAGTGATTATGTCGAAGCTGAAGAAACGGTTATAAGTGAATTAAGAGAAATAGGCAAACCTTATATAGTATTACTTAATTCAGCTAATCCTGCTGATGACAATACAATTAATATGGCTCAGGAATTAAAAGAAAAATATATGGTACCAGTTTTACCTATAAATGTAGAATTAATGCAAGAAAGAGATATGTATAATATCTTAAAAGAAGCTCTATATGAGTTTCCAGTAGTAGAAGTAAAAATTAACATTCCTGATTGGATTTCTATTTTGAAGCCAGATCATTATGTTAAAAAAGTCTATGTTGAAAAGATTAAAGAAAGTGTTCTTACTATAGATAAAATAAGAGATGTTGATTCTATTACAGAATATTTTAAAGACTGTGAATACATAGAAAAAGCATATTTGTCAGATGTTGATACTTCAACAGGAGAAGTTACCATTAATTTATCGGCCCCTAAGGAGTTATATAGTCAAGTACTAAGAGATATAATTAATGTAGATATTACTTCTAAAGCAGATTTATTATGTTTATTCCAAGACTTTAATGAGGCTAAATTAGAATATGATCAGATTAAGGGTGCATTAAAAATGGTTAAACAAACAGGATATGGTATAGCATCACCTACTTTAGCAGATATGAAATTAGAAAAACCGGAGATTATTAAACAAGGTGGCAGATATGGAGTTAAACTTAAAGCTAAGGCACCTTCAATTCATATAATGCGTACAAAAAGGAAGCGTATGTCTTTAATAGATTATGTAGATACAAACATCATCAAACTCACGAAGTTACTTACTATGTCGATGTAGATATTTGTTTTTATAACTATAATGAATTATAACACTAATACTACTTATATTGAAGTGGTATTTTTTATTTGTCGAAAT
>CAJMQX010000044.1 GCA_905215635.1 uncultured bacterium
AGATCAACAAAAGAATTCAAGGCAAGAGACTGGGATTCATACCGGAATAATTCGCTATTATTAGTGAAAATATTGATTCTTTATCAGGGTTTAATACTAAATTAGATTGGGAAAGAGTTTATCTATATGGCGATACTTTCAAATCTATTTTAGGAACAGTCTCATCAGATACTCAAGGTATACCTGAAGAACTAGCTAATATTTATCTAAAAAAAGGCTATAGTCTAGACGATAGAGTAGGTATCAGTTATCTAGAATATCAGTATGAAGATTATTTAAAAGGTACTAAAGCGGTATATCGTGTTGGTAAAAACAATAATTATGAATTAGTAAGTTTCGGTAAAAGAGGTAATGATATCGTTCTAACTATTGATATTGATTTACAAAAATATTTAGAAGATGTTCTAAAAGAAGAAGTAATTAATACTAGTTATGAACCAAATACTACATATTATAATCGTTCCTTTGCTATTATTTCTAATCCAAACACCGGAGAAATATTAGCTATGGCTGGTAAACAAGTTAGAACTAAGGATAATGGTACTAAAGAGATTGTTGATTATACTCCTGGTATAGTTACCTTGCCTGTAACACCCGGATCAGTAGTAAAAGGAGCTTCTATGTTAGTAGGATACAAATATGGTGCTATTGATATTGGCACTATTCAAAAAGATGAATGTATTAAAATAAAGAATACTCCTGAAAAATGTTCTTGGCGTACCATGGGAGATATTGATGATTTATATGCCTTAAGATATTCTTCTAATGTTTATCAATACAAAATAGCTATTAAAGTAGGAGAGGGCAACTACGAATATAATGAACCTTTAAAAATCAATAAAGATGCTTTTAATAAGTATCGCAAAATGTATCAGTCATTTGGATTAGGTATAAAAACCGGTATTGATTTACCAGTAGAAAGCTTAGGATACACTGGAATTTCTACCTTACCAGGTCATCTTCTAGACTTCTCAATTGGACAGTACGACACCTATACTCCAATTCAGTTATCCCAATATATAAATACTATTGCTAATGGTGGAACAAGATTAAAGCCGTATCTCTTAAAAGAAGTGTATGCACCATCAGCTAATAAAGAAGACGTTCTAGGAGACTTGATATATGCTAATAATAAAGAAGTATTAGGAAAAATAGATATTGATGCCAAATATATGGATAGAGTAAGACTAGGCTTTAATCAAGTAGTAACTGATGGGTTAGGTTATGGCTATATGGGTAACTATTATAATTCATCTGGTAAAACTGGTACTAGTCAAAGTTTTATAGATACTAATGGCGATGGCGTTGTTGATACTGAAACTATCTCTACATCTTTTGTAGGATATTCTCCAAGCGATAACCCTAAAATGAGTATCGTTGTCGTATCTCCTGATATAAGCCTCCCAAATTCTGATTATCAAAGCCCGGCTACTAAAAGAATTTCTGCTAAATTAGTAAATAAATATTTTGAAATATACCACTAAATTTAAGAAAATGGTTGTCAATGTCAATTAAAATATGTTATAATACCATTGATGTTTTGAAGGAGGGAAGAAAACCATGGCAAAGAAAAACGAAAATAGAGTTTTAGTATCATTAGTATGTGAAGATTGTAAGACTCCTAACTATACAGTTAGTAAGAATAAAAAAAATACAACGGAACGTTTAGAACTTAACAAATATTGTCCTAGATGTCGTAAGAACACTAATCACAAAGAAAAGAAATAATGAGAAAGGAATAACCATATGATAAATGTTAATGATTTTAAAA
Source organism: uncultured bacterium (assembly GCA_905215635.1). The sequence goes on from CAJMQX010000044.1 coordinate 1,772, forward strand.
ATGGTATGACTATAAGTTACGAAGGAAACTTATATCAAGTACTAGAATCTCAACATGTAAAACCAGGAAAAGGAGCAGCAATCGTTAAAACTAAGTTAAAAAATTTAAGAACTGGTTCTATCGTAGAACAAACATTCAATTCTGGAATAAAGGTTCCCCAAGGACATGTTGAAAAAATAAAGATGCAATATCTATATGAAAATAGTGGTAACTATACTTTCATGAATATGAATACTTATGAACAAGTTGATTTATCAAAAAGTCAAATTGAAAACGAAGCTAAATTCTTAAAAGAAGGCTTAGAAGTATTAATATTCTTCTATGAGGGTGAAATGTTAGGCATTGAATTACCAGAAAAAATTGACTATGTAATTACTTCAACTGAACCTGCCATTAAAGGAAATACTGCTACAAATGCTACTAAAGATGCAATTATTGAAACAGGTCTACTTGTTAAAGTACCATTGTTTATTGAACAAGGTGAAGAAATAATCGTATCTACTAAAGATGGCAAATATGTATCTAGAAAGTAATTAATCAAAGGAATGTACACACATTCTTTTTTAATTAATTTAATACAAACAAATGTACGAAAACTATTGACATTAATTTTTATATATGATACTATTATATTGTAAGAAAAATATAAATGATATGGTTTGTAAGAGTAGTGATAAGATGATTAAAATAGAAGATTTAGAAATAAGTAATAAAAATAAAGAAATATTAAATCAGTACCAAAAATACTTAATAACTATTAAATTCTTAAATGTTGATAGTACTATTAACTCATATATTTTAGATATTTATAAATATTTAGAATACGTTGACAAAGATTATGATAAGACTGATAGTTCTGATACATATAAATATCTTAAATACTTAGAAAAAGAAAAGTATAGTATTTATTCTGTAGTAAGAAAAATATCTTCATTAAAATCATTCTATAACTATTTAAATACTGAAGAGATATATCATAACAATATTGATCTAGAAAGACCTAAGTTTTATAAGAAATTACCTCATGTTCTAACCATCGACGAAGTAGATAAATTATTAGATATAAAATTAGAAACTCCATACGATTATCGTAATAAGGCAATGTTAGAATTAATGTATGCCACCGGTCTTCGTGTATCAGAACTCATGAACTTAACTTATCAAAATATTGATTTAGATAAACAAGTAGTTAGATGTTTTGGTAAAGGAAATAAAGAAAGAATAGTTCCGATGGGTGATGTTGCTTGCAAATATTTAAAAATATATCTAGAAGAATATCGAGATACCTTCTTAAAAGGTTACCTTTGTGATAATCTTTTCTTAAACAATCATGGCAAAAAAATGACTAGACAAGGATTTTTCAAAAACCTTAAAATAATTGCCCTAAATCAAGGAATTGAAGAAAACATTACTCCGCATATGCTAAGACACTCCTTTGCTACTCACTTACTAAATAATGGAGCTGACTTAAGAAGTATTCAAATGATGTTAGGACATGAAAATATTGGTACTACTGGGATATATACTAATGTATCACTAGAAAAATTAAAAGATAATTATGATTTATACTATCCGAAAGGATAGAGAAAGGATATAAAATGAAATTAACAAAAGAAATATTTAGAGAATATGATATAAGGGGAATATATAATCAAGAATTTGATGAAGAAATAGCTTATTTAATAGGAAAGGCTTATGGTACAAAATTAAGAAGCTATGGCAAAAATAAAACTGTTGTAGCCTATGATAATCGTTTATCATCTCCGTCTTTAGAAGAAAATCTAGTAAAAGGAGTATTAGAAACAGGTGTAGATGTTCTAAGATTAGGTCTAGCAACAACTCCAATGTGCTATTTTGCTGCCAATTATTATGGTACAGATGCTAGTATGATGATTACTGCTAGTCATAATCCTAAGGAATATAATGGTTTCAAATTTTCTTACAATGGAATTCATAATGCTTATGGTGAGTCTGTTAAAGAAATATATGAAATTATAGAAAAAGGAGAATTTGCATCTGGAAAAGGTGAAATTATTAATAAGAATATTGAAGAAGCTTACATCGATTTAATTACTAAAAAGTTAACATTTGGAAGCAGAAAAATTAAAGTTGTCTATGATTGTGGTAATGGCACTACTAGTATTATTGCGGATAAAGTTTTTGCAAAATTACCACAAATAGATTCTATACCTTTATTTAATATTTTGGATGGCAATTTTCCTAATCATCATCCAGATCCTTGTGTATATGAAAATCTTTTCAAATTAAGAGATAAAGTTCTAGAAGAACATGCTGACTTAGGAATTGGCTATGATGGTGATGGCGATCGTGTTGGCTTTATTGATAATCAAGGAAATATGATTGAAACTGATAAATTCATGATTATCATGTGGAAATATCTTTATGATAAAGTTGATAATAAAGCTTGCTTATTTGATGTAAAATGTAGTAAGTCTCTTGAAGATGAACTAATTAAATTAGGAGTTAAACCAGTTGAATATCGTACTGGTAATTCATATACTAGAGCTGCTTCAGCAGAAGGAGATTATCCACTAAGTGGAGAATTATCAGGACACGTCTATTTTAGAGATAAGTTTCCAGGATATGATGATGGTATTTATGCCGGAATGCGCTTAATTGAATTACTAACCCATATCGATAAGCCATTATCAAGCCTGTTAGATGATACAAATAAATATTATTCAACTCCTGAGATGAAAGTCAAAACAACTGATGATAAAAAATTCTTAATTATTAATAAAATAAAAGAGTATTGTGAAAACAAAGAATATAACATATTAACAATTGATGGAGTTAAAGCAAAATTTTCTGATGGATTTGCCTTGGTAAGAGCTTCAAATACTGGTCCTAACATCACTATGCGTTTTGAAGCCACTACCGAAAAAAGGCTTGAAGAATTAAAAGAAGAATTCACTACTGAATTAAACAAATATTTAGATAAATAATATTACTTGTAAAAATGTGTCAAGTGATGCCTAAAGCCTTGCATATATTTCTATATATGATATAATTAAACTACCTGAAGGATACGACAACTAGATTTAAAACCGACAAAGATATATAAAAGGGATCTAATTACTTATATGTGTTGAATGCTTAATCTGTATTAAGAATCCTAATTATGAGTATGTGATTACCCACCTGTGTGATTTACGCGCGGGTTTTATCTCCCTAGTATCGGTTCTTTGGGTAAAACTATTGACTTTAAGAGATAATTGTTATATTATCTCTTTTTGTATGGAGTGTGATAAAATGTTTGAACGAGTAATCTCTTTAGTAGGAGAATCAAATTATCAAAAAATTAAAAACACAACCATTTTGGTTGTAGGCCTTGGAGGAGTAGGAGGATACACTATGGAATCCTTAATTCGTAGTGGTATTCATAACATTATTCTAGTAGACTATGACAATATTGATATAACTAATTTAAATCGTCAAATCATCACTAATAATACCAATATTGGCAAGCCTAAAGTAAAAGAAGCTAAAGAAAGAATTTTAAGTATTAATCCTCATTGTAATGTTAAAACATATCAAACATTTCTTGAGGAAAAAACTATTAATATTCTTACTGAAAATAAAATAGATTATATCGTAGACGCTTGTGATAGTGTTCCAGCAAAAAAACTTCTAATAAAATATTCTCTAGATAATAACATAAAACTAATTTCTAGTATGGGTACTGCTAATAAAATAGATCCTACTAAATTAGCTGTAACAGATATTAGAAAAACATCTTATGATCCTTTAGCAAAAATCTTAAGAAAATATGTTAATGATCTTAAAACAAATAAAAAAGTTATGGTCGTATCATCAACGGAAATGCCCGTTAGAAAAGATTGTCTATCAAGTTTAGTATATGTTCCTGCAATAGCTGGATTATTATGCTCAAACTATATTATAAGAGACATTATAAATAAGAAAGAAGATGCAAATAATGACTAAAAGTAAATACCTCTTAATTGAATCATCTGGAATTAATATCAAAAATTTAAAATCAATTACCATTGAAGAAATTTTTGACAAATACCAAATTCCCACTGAATATCAAAAAATAATTCTAAGAAATTGTCTATATACTTCACCAAACCCACAAAAAGAATTCTATGAATTAACTACCGATATAGAATTTTCACTTCTATGTATGAGTCAAAAACACGATTGTTTCTTATTATGTAATGAAAATTCTAATGGTAATAGAGTATTTATAAAAAGTAATTATACTCCTATAGATAAAGAATTAGTAAACACATTTTATCAAGGAATAATAGATAAAAATCTTGCCTTAAATTATGAATTAGCCGTCAATGAAATATTAGGAATAAAGAAAAAAGTATTCAAAAAAACTAGAAAAAAATAGTAGTCTTCTTAAAAGAAATTACTATTTTTTTCTTGATATGTATACTTGTCAATGATGTGAAACAAAATTTATAAAAAATTAATTCAGTATAA
>CAJMQX010000045.1 GCA_905215635.1 uncultured bacterium
CATCACTCTTCATAAATCTAGGTAATTTCCCTTTAATAGCACTAAATGCTACATATATTAAATATCCTATAAAACATCCTAACAAATTTAGAATTACTATATCTATATTAAATCCTCTACCTATATAATATTGCATTCCTTCAGTAAGTCCTGATATTAATAATCCTATCATAAATATTGTTCCTGCTTTTCTATTATTTAAATAATATGATGCAAAGAATCCTAAAGGAAGAAATATCAATATATTATGAATTATATTCTTCATAAACTCATAACTTCCAAACTTATAATCAAATAATTTAACTACCGGTATTAAATTAATACCAATATTATTCTTTCTCATTAAGATATAATATAAACATAATATATATATAATAAATATTAATGATAATAATTCTTTATGTAATACAAATTTCTTACTTCCTCTAAATATATATGCTCCTCTAATTACTATTGCTACTATTGATATAAAAGTTATCATTGGCCAAATACTTCCCCACATATCTTTTATAATTTCTTTTACTACCATGATATTCACTCCTTTAATTCTTTCATCTATAATTTTACTACAAAATAATTAAAAATAAAAGTAAAAGAAGACTTAATTATTCACATAAGTCCTCTTTTTAGTTTTATTTTCTTCATAAATATTACATCTTCCACATAAATATCTTTTTAATACGATATCAAATAATTGATAATTTAAAGGTAATCCCATATTCTCTATATATGAAATAACTCCTAATTTAGTCATACTATCAATTTCTTGTCCATTAATAACTATCTTCATCTCTATTATATCATCTTTAGTTATCTTATCTAAATGACTATACTTATTTACAAATTGTTTTATTTTTCTCATATCTTCATTACTTACATAATCTTTAGCTATTTTCATCATATTATCAAATGGTAATCTTGTAATACTATAATAATCTAATAAATCAAATTCTCTTTTATCTCCATAAGAAGTAGTAACCCCATTCTTTATTCCTACTAATACAGTATTAATTCTCTCTAATAAAACAGCATATCCTTTATTACGTAATCTATTTATCTTACTTATATATCTTTGATATAATTCTTGATTATTATTTTTAACTATTATAACCATTCTATTAAATTCTTCTACTTTTATCTCTCTATTAAAACAAAATTCTTTTATTTTACTAAAATCATCCTTAACTACAAACTCTTCTATTATTTCACTAGCTATCTTTATATATTCTCTATCTTCTTCTATTTTTGTACTAGAATTTTCTTTTCTAATGTTCTTCAAATATTTTAATATTTTTTCTTTTAAATCTTTAGCTATTTTCTCTTTTACTGTATCATCTTCATCTCTATAATGTACTATTACATAATCATTAATACAATAATATAAAGACCTAACATTCTCTCCATCAAGTATTATTTTAACTCTATCTTCATCTTGTGCATTCTCAAGCATTCCTAATAATGTAGAAACTTTCCCATCTTTACGTTTATACATTTCATTCTTTTTCTCTACTTTAATCTTCTCTATTCCAAGGTCAATTCTCAAGCTTACTTCTTCATGTTCATCTCCATATCTAACTATTAAATCTATAATCTTTCTATATGATAAATCAAATCTTTTAGCTAATTCTACTACTTTTAAATATCTATAATTATCTTCATCTATTACTTGATAAAAATACTTACCCATCTTCTCTTGTATTGAATTATAGTCTCCACCACCAATTATTTCATATAATTCTCTATGTTTTTGACTATCTAACCAAGAATTTAACCATCTACTATATTCTTTCTTGTTTCTTCTACTATTCCATACTTTTTTTGGTAATTTTAATACTTCTAAAGCATACTTACTTATATAAGATGAAAAATTAGCATAACTAACATCTACTACTTCTTTACTAAATTCTTGAAGCTTTTCTGTATCAAAATCTACACTATCAGCATATTCATAACACATCTTATATAAATTATTTCTAAATTCTTCAAAAGTATCTCCCTTACAACTATCATATACAGCCTTTCTTTTAGCAGAACCATTAATCCAGTTAATTACTTTTTGGTCTACTCCTTGTCTATCTTTAAGCATAGTTATATCTTTATACTCTTCTTCACTCATTAATAAATAATCTTTAGCATATGTCTTTATATATCTCCATACTGTTTCATAACATAAATCAAATAATTCCCCAAATTCTCTAATTTTCTCTCTATCAAAATCTACCATTAAAGCATACTCATAACTAAATTTAAATAACTTATCTCTAAATTCTTGATAAGTACCTCCTCCTAGTTTCTGATAACACATCTCTCTTTTTGGAGAATATCCTTTCCATACTGCAAGTATTGTTAATTGTTTATTCTCGTTATCCATAGTATAATTACTACTTATTAATTTAAAATCATTATTTCCAAGTACTCTAGATGCATATGTTTTAGCATATGTTTTAAACTTTTTATATGTAATACCTATCTCTCTCGCTTTATCACGAACCATATCTATATCAAACCAAACACCCTCACAATATTCATAACAATATTTCTGTAAGTTAAACATAAATTCTCGGTAGTCAGCTCCTCCAAGTTCTTGATATAATTTATTCATCTCACTATTATTATTAATAACTGTCTTTAATTCTATTACACTATTAGCATCAACATTCTCTTTTTTTACGGTTTCTAATAACTCATTAAAATTATCTTCACTATGACCAAGCATATACATATAATAATCTTTAGCATATCCAAAAGCCATCTCTTTAGTAATATTATATTTTTTTGCTACCATTTCTAGTTTACTACTATCAAGATTATATTTCATAGCTTCCCAATAACATTCTTGATATATTTTAAGCATAATACTTCCCCCTTAAAACAGTGAATTATTTTAGCACACTTTTGTTCGTATGTCAATACTATCATTTAAAAAGAGTACCTTTAAGTACTCTCCTAGTTTCTAATTATTAGCTAAATATTCTAATAATTCATCTTGACTAAAAGTATATTCTACTTTTTCTTCCATATCTTTAATCTTATATATTTGACTAGATATTTCATTTTCTCCAATTATCATTACATATTTAATATTTTCTCTTTCTGCATATTCAAAACATTTACCTATCTTCTTCTTATTCATCTCTATTAGTACTTTATATCCCTTACTTCTAAGTAAAGTAGCTAATTTTAATGTTTCCACTTGAGTATCTAATGGTACTAAATACATATCAATAGAACGTATATCTTTATTACTTTCTTTTAATATATAAAATATTGGTTCTAATCCAAATGATAATCCACATGCTGGATATGCCATTCCATTATCCATAAAGTTAGTAATTATTTTATCATATCTTCCACCTGCTCCAATAGCACAAGTAAGTCTTTCTAATTTATCATAAAACTCAAATACTATTCCTGTATAAATAGATAGTCCTCTAGCTAAAGTAGGTGTAAATCTACAATCTTCTATTATTCCTAATTCTGATAAGTATTTATTAACTTCAAATATTTCTAAAACTCCCTCTTTAATAAGCTCATTCTTATCAGATAATTCTTGATAATCTTCTATCTTCTTATCAAATAAATCTAATAACTTATCTATCTTCTCATCAGATATTTCTATTTCTCTTAGCATATCTCTAAGTTCTTCATGACTAACTTTTTCCATCTTATCAATAATTCCAATAACAGAGTCACATTTCTCATCTTCAATTCCTGATAATTTAATTAGTCCACTCATTAACTTTCTATTATTATATTTAACATATACATCTATTCCTAATTCATGATAAGTATTTATTGCCATACATATTTGTTCTGCTTCAATATAACGATTATCTATTCCTACACAGTCTATATCACATTGATAAAATTCTCTACTTCTTCCTGTTTTAACTGGCCCATTGCGAAATACTTTCCCTATTTCATATCTCCTAAAAGGTAAGCTAAGTCCTTTATTAAGTCCTACTACTTTACAAAAAGGTACTGTTAAATCAAATCTAAGTCCTAAGTCTCTCTCTCCCTGATCAGTTAAACGATATATCTCACTAAGTATTTCTGCATCATCCTGATATTTATAGCTAAGTAAATCATAATTATTTAATATTGGAGTTTCAAGTGGCAAATATCCATATCTTTCAAAATTTTCTCTAAGAGTATCTGTAATCATATTTCTAATCTTCATATCTTTAGGCATATAATCAAAAGTACCCTTAACATTCATAAGTTTCATACATATTCCTTCTTCCTACAAGTTATTATATCATAACTTTACCTAAAAACACAAAGGTATTTCTATCTTTGTATTTTATTTTCTAAAAAGCTAATTTTAATAGTTCCTATTCCTCCGTCTATATCAATTTCATTAACTCCATTACCATATGTTCCACTAGTAACTTCCCTATCTATATAAGTAATTTTTCCTATTCCTTTATCTACTTTAATTTGATAATCTTCTTCACTATCATATAGATTTAAATTTAATGCTCCTACTCCAGCATCTATTTCACTATCTCCAGTTATTTTAGCATTAATAGTAACTTTTCCAGCTCCCATATCGAAGTCCATTTCATTAATTTCACTATCAGTAATTGTCAACTCTCCAGCTCCTGAAGAAATTTTTCCAGCTACTTTAACAAACATCTTCTTTATATTAACTCTTCCAGCTCCAAGGTCTAAATCAATCTTTCTAGTATTTATTTCTTCTATATCTATTTTTCCTGCTCCATTATCTATTTTTACTATATCAAACAAATAATCTTCTGGAACATAAATTATTAAATCTCCTCCATAAGTTCCTTTAAAATTATGACTTCTTTCTTTTATATATAATATATCATTATCTTGTCTAGCCTCTATATATTCATTACTACTTTCTGCTCTAAAATTATCTCCTCTTTTAATAATTATATTTACCATTCCAACATCTACATTAAGTATTTTAGCATCACTTATCTTTGATATTTCTTTAATTTCTAGATTACTATCTTCTTTATCATTACTTCCTATTTCAAATACTCTTCCTATTGAAGATATTCCCATAACAATTCCTGAAATAATACTAACAGCTAGAAATATAGCTAAAGCCATAGCTAAATACTTAATCGTCTTCATTGCGTTTGTCATCTATTGTAACTCCTCCAAACATACAAGTAGCATTAATATATATTGTTTTATCACTATCGGTATTTTTATGTCTTCTATCATCACTTACTCCTCCAAATATTGGTGTTGAAGTAACCTTTACTCGTACATCTTCAGGAACATATATTGTTATTCCCCCAAAAATACTACTAGCATTTACTAAAGCATTATCTTTAATAATAGCTTTTCTTAAATCACATTTAATTCCTCCAAATATGGCATTAAGAGAGCATCCTGTAAATTTTTCTTTTGTAAAGTCTAAATCTTGTCCTCCAAAAAAAGCACCATATTCATTATCTTTATCTATATTAATTTTCTTTATTTCTTTTCTAACTTTACTACTAAGTGAATCTTTAAAGATAATAGATAATCCTACTATTATTAAGATTATTGGTAACATTAACTTCCATAATAAATCAAAATTTATAATATCCTGACATCCAAGTAATAAAAATCCTCCAATAATTATTCCTATTATACTTCCAGTCTTATCTTCATCATTAAAAAGTCCAATAAAACAAGGTATTATTATAAATAATGTCCACCATCCTGAAAAGAATATATCTATATTAGTTATATCAAGTGCATTAAGACCTACTATAACTCCTATCAATATTAACAAAAATCCCCATATCATATTACTAAATTTCATTATTCCTACTCCTAATCATAAAACTATTTTCTTATTTTTTTCTTAGTTTTAAATCTCTTATCTAGTTCACTAACTGATAATTCTTTATCCATATCTTTATCTAATACTATTCTTCTTCTAGATATATTATATCTATCTTCATCTATATCCCCTCTTCTATAGTTTACTATATCTCCTAAAGAGGTAACTTTTCTCATATATTCTGTCTTTATTTTATTATCTATTATTAAAGTACCTATCCATTCACCTTCATAATTTAATAATAAATCTAGTGTATTTTATTGTTTATGATCCACAATTCTATATCTTGTTAAAATT
>CAJMQX010000046.1 GCA_905215635.1 uncultured bacterium
ATCGTAATGTTCTGTGCTATGCACACACTGAGATAAATAACCACCTAAATTAATGATATTATTATTATTTTCTTTTTATTAATTAATTTATATATTATTTTTTATTAACAAATTTTTATTTGTATTTATATTTCTTTTTGATTGCTTTTTGTCAATCAACTTATATATGTTATTTTCTTTTGTTTTCACTAATCATTGTCATACTATCAGTTAATTGTTTTATTCTTTCAATAATTCTTCTTGCCTTTACTTGGTCTACTTCCCTATTAGCAAGAGATAAGTGATTTTCTAGTTCTTCAATAGTTAAGTTAGAAGTGAAGAATGTTGGTAATTTTTCTTCCATTCGGAATTGTAAAATTGTTCCTAATACTTCATCTCTTGACCATTCAGTGACACTATCAGCACCAATATCATCTAAAAGAACATATTCTGTTTTTTTAATCATATTAAATTTTTGACGATATTCATCACTATCATTAAATGATTCTTTTAAGCTTCTTAGAAATTCTGGATAATAAATGATTGCTACTCTTTTACCACTTTTAGCTAATTCATTTAGCATAGCAGATAATAAGTACGTTTTACCACATCCAAAATTACCTGATAGATATAATCCTTTATGGGGAGTATTCTTTTTAACACTTTTTAGGTAATCATTAATCCATTTAATTACTGCAAAACGATTCTTATCTTTAGTATCTATTTCTTTCATAGCAGCTTTCTTGATATCCGTATTAATATTGAAATAATAGATGTTCTTTAAATAATTATTTTCTTTGTCAAGATGTCTTTTATATTTGCATGGTATATAAGCAAATTCAACATCATCACCATTTCTATTTGGAAAATAAACATATCCTTTAACCTCATTAAGACATTCCATTATATTTTTACAATTTTTACAATGATTAAATTCACTAGCTGATAATTCTAGTTTTGTAGTATATTTCTTTAGAATTTCTGGAGGCATATCTAATTTATTACAAATCTTTCTAAAAGTCAAATCATTATCATAATTTTCACGATAATATTTCTCTAATTGGTAATTAGATGTACCATAATTTGATTCTTTGATGACTTCTTTTAAACTTTCCATATTATTTGTACTCCTTAAGCAATTCTTCTATTTCTTGTCTTTCTTCTTCACTAGCGGGATTAGTTTCAATATTTTTATCAAACCAGATAGGTACTTGATTAGTTGTAGTATTTATTTTTGTTTTATTTTGACTGGTGGTATTATTTGGTTTATGATTTTTCTTAGCAATTTCCATCGCATCTTCGACAGTTTCAATATTTTTTCTTGACCACTGTCCGGCAATGGTTTCTACTAAAGTTCTTGTTAATTTTTTATCATTTGTTTTTAGAACATAATCAATTAGAACATTGACTACTCCTGGTTTTAACTTGTAATCTATAAGTAAATCTTCAAGTAATTTAATATCTCTTTTTGTAGGTTCAGCATCACCACACTTACTTCTTAGAAAATCATATGGATTAACAGTTTCAAAGGTATAAATCATTTTGGCAATGTTTGAATTATCTCCGATTGGCTTTCTTAAATAATCTGGCTGTGTCTGCATAGTGATGGTTGGTAATAAGCCGGAATGATCAAACTGATAATGATTTCTTGATATTTTTCTTAATTCATCACGGCTTACTTGCCCTTTTTCATTAATACAAGAACGAATAATATTTTGCATTTTAGTAGCATCAATATCATATAAATATGCTAAAGATATTATTAATTCTTGCAAATCTTTGGTAAATATTTTTTTATCTATTTGTTTTGGCATACTCTCAATTAGAAAGTTTATATCAAAATTGCTATCAATATTTAATTTTAATTTATTATACTTTCTAATATTATCTTTATAAATATCAAATGAGGTGCAAGGAATAGCTTTAAAGACATCATTAAAGTTTTTAGTTATTTCTGTATAACCTTCTTTACTTACTTTAGGCATTTTGAAGTATTCTACTAATCGTTCATATTCACTTTTACCAACGTTATTATATAAGACAATATTAAATATAGGGTGATAGAAGAATTCGTGACTAGATATTGGAGAATATAATTCATATAAATAATTATTTACAGTATCTTTCTTTAAATATACTTTTAGTAGTCCTATTCCCTCTAAGGCATTTCTAGCTTCAAGTAATTCTTCTGATGATATACGCAGGTTAGATAATAAGTGATTATGATTGAGTTCTTCACTAACAGCTTTATTTTTATTTAAATCATTTAGAAAGATATTATATAAAGAAATAGCTGTTGGTCCTATTATAGGTAGATATAGCATATTTAAGACTTCTTTATCATAGTCAGTAACAATACTTTTACATATAACAGTATAACTATCTGCTGGTAATAATGCCATATCCATAATCTCACCCACCTTAGGTAAATTATATCATAAAACTCATATTTAAGCAATTTAAGTAGATAATTTTTTGAAATATTGTTCTAGATGTTTTTTATCTTGCTATTAATAATACTATTTGTTATTTTCTTTGTGTTTATTGATAGTGAGGGTGTTATATAAATTATTTTTATTCATTATTTAAATATATAAGAAAATTTAATATTCTATTTAAAAAAGAATATTTGATATAAAAAAATCTTGATTAAATTAATTACAAAAGAGTGGTCACTCACATGACCACTCTTTAGAATGAATTTCATAAAATAATTATTTTTTTATTATATTTGATTGTAATATTGTGAATAAGTTTCTTTAAAGGTTTCTAATGTTTGACCACCATAGTATTCTTCATTGAATAATACTTTCAAGCGGCCTTCATATTGTACTATTTTATCATAACCTTCAATATTTTGATATTTTTCTAACACTTGATTATACATAATATCTGCTGTGGCTTTATCATGGAAATCATAGTAGAACTCTACTCCATTAACACTTTCTCCTTCATGCTTTATAATAAGCTTACATTCATTGTTAACGTTATATACTAGTTGATTATCATTAGTAACTACATCGTTATATTCTGGAAAGTCGGTGTAATTGTTATCTTCTTGAGGTTCATTAATAGAATTATTAGTATTATTACTACTTCCGCCACCACTACTATTTGTAATATTATTATTAATATCTTTATTACTATTTTCTTTTTGTTCCTCTTCTTTAGTTACTTGATTTTGTTTAATATCATTTACTATATCATTAGCTACTTTATCAGCCACAGTTCCAGTGGTTTCGCCTAATCCAGCAATACCTATTCCTGCCATGGCTCCACCGATAGCATCTGATAAATCTTTAGCATCCATATCTTCTCTAGCCTCTACTTTTGGAGCTTCAATATTTGCTTTTGTTTCTTCTTCTATCTGAGGCTGGTCTTTTTCTGTTTCTTTTATTTCATCAGCTGAAGCGTTATCGGCATCTTTAAGTCCTTCCAATTGTTTTAAATACCTTTCTGTTTCAGCAATGACAATTTCACAGGATTTAATTAATTCTGCTAATAAATCTTTTAATGGATTAGGTCTTGTATATGATGTTACAGTTCCGTCTTTGCCAATACTATATTCAGTTATTGTATCTGGAGTTTCAGCATAGGTTGTTTGTAATTGTTCTAAATTATCTTTTAAATTTTTTAGATTGTCTCTTGTTTCTGGTATTTTAGAAGTATCTAATTCATCGTATTGCATGTAACTAAGAAGTTTATTATATGCACTAATCATACTTGTGATTAAACTTTCAGCATATTGTTGTTTATCTTGACATACTTCACTATATTCATTAATCTTAGCTCTAACAGTATCCCAAGCATCTCCTGTTAAAGCATTTTTAGAATCATTAATAAAGCTCATTAGTTCTTTTTGTATATCACTAGTATCGTTAATATCATCTAGTAGACTACTGATTAGAGCATTACCTGTAGATGATGCTTCCATTAATTTAGATTTACTTATTTTAATATCACTGGAAGTATCAAATGATATATTTAATTCTGGAATACTTTCATAAAAGCTTTTATATGAACTTAGGTCAACGCTATCAATAGCTTGTACATACTCATCTATAGAGCTTGCTAAGTTACTATCTAAGTTGCTCATTGCTTCGGCAATTGATCTAATATTTTGACAAGTCATATCTAATGATCCTAAAAAGCTTCTAGTCATATTAGTATAATTGGTAAAGGCTTCGTTGGCAGCAGTAAAAGTCTGTGATCCATCAGGTGGTATGTGTACACCATTTTTTGATAAAAGGGCACTTTTCATAATAGCAGCACCTATTAAAGATAAAGCTTCTTCTACAAAGCCATAATCAATGGATATAATGTTACCATCTTTGCCATTTTTATCTTTTCCATCTTTTGAATCATCAGCTTTGCTTAAACTCATAGTAACTTTGTTAGTAGCTTCATCTAGAGTAATAGTTCTTTCAAGCATTTCACCTGTTTTGTCATCTTTTACATAATCAATATAAACTCTTTTTTCTCCACGATTGAAAGTATAAGAAGTTTGTTGTCCTTCAGAAGCTGCTCTATGTCCATAATTATCCCAAACATAGTCACTTTTTAATTCACCTTTTCCAATTAGCCAATTAACTATATTATTGGCAAAAGGTTCTTGACATTTATCGGTATGGGCTTGTGGCATATCATAACTCATGATAAGTCCATTTCCACCTTTAGAATTATAATCTTTTATCATTTCTAATTCAGGGCCAGACATATTGGTATTAATAACTACTGAAACACCATCTTCAGCCATCTTATCAAAGGCTTCTTGGTTATTATTATAAAAACTATTTATATTAGTGGGATCTAGTCCGACGTATGTTGATACTGAAAAGCCATAATCTTTTGTGGTAGCATTGCATGCCATCTCAGCGGCACTTTTACCACCTATACTTTCTCCCATACTTACTACAGAATTGCTACTACCAAGCTCAGCAATAGCCTCAGCAATCGCTTCACAGGTAGCATCATTTCCAGTATAATGATCACTATTTACATATATCATTGCAACGTCAGTATTATTATCGTTCATACCTTCTACAATGCTTGATTCATAGCAGTTCCCGGCTGCAGAAAAGTTAACTACAGTTGGAGTATCTGAAGTTACATTACCATTACTGTATATTGTTAAAACTACACCATTTGAAGCAACAAATTGTTCACCAGTTAATTCATTGTTATTTTCTTCCATAATTTACCTCTTCTTATACTCTTTTTTGATGTTTTGTACATACACTATTTACAACATCATTATATAGTTTATATAATTTGCTAGTACTTAGACTTTCTTTATTTCTGTAGACAAGTGCTAGTTCTGGTGCAAGAGAAAGATTTCTTTTTTTACAAAAATCTAAGAAACTATCTATTTCAAAACAAATATTTCTTTTAGCAACGGCATCAGTTTCTTTAGTAACACGATAACCGCTTGCATCTATTTCTTTAATATACTTATTTTTTAAGTATGTATATATTTTATTTAAATCCTCGGTTTTTCCACTGCAATATTCAGAATAGATTTGATCTATTTCTAAGTCAACAGTGAAGTTTCCTGTGTAGGCATAGTAGTTAATTAATGTATGATAGAATAAGTCGATAGCTACTCTTTGACTTTTTGCTAGTTGGGTTTCAAAATAACAATATGTATCAAAAACATTATCATCATCTTGTTTGTTACTGTTAGCTGGTTTATCAAACTTTATTTTTTTGCCTGTTTGTGTTTGATAAATTTGACTTATCTCCTTTATTTCACAGGAATCTTTCTTGATTATTTCTAGTAATTCCTTTTTAGCTTTTTTAAATTCTTTAGCAGCTTTTTTCTTATTCTTTTGATAAGTATCTTTGTTTTGCCTTAGTTGAGTATTTAATCTATTTATTTCATTTGGATTATTTAAAACTTTTAAGCTTTTATTTGTTAAAGAAGCTATTAATTCTATATTTATTTGTTTGATAAAATCTTCAGTAATGTCTTTTTGGTCCATATCGTCTAAAAGTATCATAAGTCTTCTACTCTCTTGATCCCAGTTACCAAT
>CAJMQX010000047.1 GCA_905215635.1 uncultured bacterium
AAGGCATTGCGGTAGCGCTCACGGTTGATGGTAATCTTAGCGATATGATTATACGATATAACCAACCAATATTGAAATTAAAAAATATATATGTACATATCCATTATTTACATATAACAAAATTAAAAAATATATTAAAGAAGAACTTACAGTAAACAAAACTGCCCCAACTATTTTAAGAAATATATTACCTTTTTGTGACACATGATTAAAGATATCAAGAAGAAAATAAAAGACACATCCAAAAAGAAATGAATAAATAAAAGACTTTATTTGTATTTCTAAAATCATTATTTAAATAGTTTGCCTAAAAAAGATTCTTCTTTATTTTTACCTGTAACATTATCTAAATATGTCATACTATCTATTTTACCTTTTATTGATACATTTCCTTGATAAGTATCTAATTTAATGATTTCTAAATCACTACCTTTAATATTTAAATATCCTAATGTCGTATCCATCATGAATTCTTCACTATCAAAACTATCTATCTTCTTAACTCCTGTTACCACAATATTTTTTCTTTCAGATAAATTAATTCCATGATTAAAACTAGCTTCAATTTCTTTAACACTACTATAATTAAGTTCAAGATCTCTACCCTTATCCATATTATCACCTTTCCTAATTTTAATAGCAACCTTACCAATACCTAATTAAATATATGTAAATACTTTATTAATATACCAAAATATCATGAAAAAAACACCATATGGTGTTTATTCTGCTTTTTCATAAGCTTCAATTATTTCTTTTTCAAATACTTGACGAGTCTCAGAATTAATTGGATGTGCAATATCTCTATATCCGCCAGTAGAAGTTTGTCTACTTGGCATAGCTATAAATAGTCCATTATCGCCTTCGATAATTCTAATATCATGTACTGCAAAACAATCATCAATAAGTACTGAAGCTATTCCTTTCATTCTTGAGTTTTCTTTGTCAATTTTTTTAACTGTAACTGAAGTAATTTTCATTATGTACTTACACTCCTCCTCTAGAAAATAACATTTTCTAATTACATTTTAATTCATTTTTACCATAAAAGTCAAGTATTTTATAATTATTAGATAGTTATTATACATACTTTATTAAATTTTATATAAAAATTCTAATAGTCTTTGTTAAAATATCAATATAATTAAAGCTTTTTATCTCTCCATTACATAATCTTATAGTAAAAATATTTCTATATACTTTATATAAAATACCACTGTATCTTTCTTTACGATTTCTACTACCATAATATATGATAGTAATATTAGCTCCTATCTTACTAGCTAAAAAATTTCTAATATTTTTAATATTCATTATCTAGGATAACCTATATACATGGAACCTTTAGTAATAATGCCTCCCATACCATCAGCACCATATTTTGTTTTCTCCAGTATTTTAATTATATCAATATTATTATTTTTATCAGAAAAAGAAAGACAAGCAGCTATTATCGCTGGATCTAATGCATGAATATTAATTCTTTTAGGACTAGAAGCAAAATTAGCACCAGCCTTAATTAAATCTTCATAATTAGATTGACAAGCTCCTGCTATTACAAATAATTTCTCATGAGATTTCTCATAATTTCTAGCTTCCGTCACCGCACTAACAAAATTAGTAGTATTCTTATATTTTTGCCTTTTACTCCTAGAAAAAGAATCATGTCCTGTTAACACCAAAATATCTGGATTATATTTCTTTAAAAGGCCCTGTACTTGACTAGCCATATCATTCTCTCTCATATATAAACCATATGCCTTAATTTTACTTTTCTTATAAAAAGCCATACATTTTTCTAAATACTCTTTATCTCCATCGATATGTAAAATTCTTCCAGGTAAATAAAAATATTCATTTCTATTAAGATTACGATATTCATCTATACTAGGCCTAAATGTATCTTTATCCATTTCGTCATCACACTTAACTAAATCATCTTGATAACTATCTGCATATAATCTTACACTA
The DNA here is from genome assembly GCA_905215635.1 of uncultured bacterium. The sequence goes on from CAJMQX010000047.1 coordinate 1,972, forward strand.
ACACCTTTTAAATAATATACTTCTCCCCTAATATCAATAATTTTAAAAACAATATCATTATTATATGAATTTCTAGTAACATAATCGCCTATATTAAACATATTCTTCACCTAGTTAATCTTATGTAATTATATGAAAAAAATGACTATAATATTATTAACTAATACTATTAGCCATTTCTACAAAAACACTAACCGGTATATCTTCTGCTCTATTATTCAAACTATAGTCATGCATAGAAAGAACATCTTCAATAATAGATAAGTCATATCCTTTTAAATTGTTTCTTAAATTTTTTCTTTTATACTGAAAACAATCTTTAATTAATTTTTCAAATATATCACTGTCTTTTATATTATATTTATCATGCTTTGTTAAGGATATAACTGCACTATCAACATTTGGTTCTGGAATAAAACACTTTCTACTAACTTTAAATAATTTTTTTATATCATATTTAGAAGATAATAACACTGATATCATTCCATAATCTTTGCTGCCTTCTTTAGCTGATAATCTATTAGCAACTTCATCTTGAATCATTATAACAATTTTATCAGGATATATTTCTTTCATAAGTTTAGTTATAATAGGAGTAGTTATATAATAAGGTAAATTAGCTACTACATACAATTTTTTATATTTATACCCCTCTATATCTTTCTTCACATCTTGCTTCAAAAAGTCATTAAATATAATCTTATAGTTATCATATTGTTCTAATAATGAATGTAATGTATCCTCTAATCTAGTATCTATTTCATATAAAATTGCATTTCCAGATAATGGAACAATACTTTTAGATAAACTACCAGCCCCAGGCCCTATTTCAATAACCAAACTATCTTTACCTATATCAGCAGCCTTAACTATCTTATCAATAATATTATTATCTTTAATAAAGTTTTGCCCAAACGCTTTTTTATATTCAAATTTATCCATTTAATACCTCCAAAACATAACTCTATTTTATAAATATTTCTATTTTATGTCAAGAAAAAAGAGCTTAAGCTCTTAATTATAACCATATCTGTTTCCACCAGTAACAATATATTTATCACTATAGCTTGATACCCATGAAGCTCTAAAACCTAAATAACTATTATTTCTAATTCCATTCAAGCCATCTAATACTGCTTGCTTAGCTACTTCATATTTACTACTACCATATTGACTATATCCTGGCATATATTTCATATATGATCCTCCATAATAAACTTCAAATTGATTCTTAGCTACAACTTGTTCATATGGAGTAGAACCACGCCATTTAGGTGAATCACATCTATTTAAGATAACTGATACAACTCCTAAGGCATCATTCAAATTTTTATCAAACTCCCCTGCTACTACAGCTACAACAACATCAAATTCATATCCTTCTAAATTATAATGTTTATTGTCCTCAGTAACAACGAAACCCATTGCTTCATTACTAATATACTTACTAGCATCTATTGAATAAAGTGGTGTACTAATAGGTTCTTCTACTTTAACTTCTTCCTCTATTTTAGAAGCATCTTCTGATACTTTAGCAATTGAAGGTAACTCTTCAATAGTCATACTTTCAACTTTATCTTCTACCTTAGCTAAACTATCTTCTTCAAACAATAATGATACTGAAGTTGCAATCTTATTAAGATTATCATTATGTACTGTGCTAACATGCTTTGAAACGTTAACATACTTACTAAATACTGTTGTGAAAAATAGACCTACTATTAGTATTTGAGAGCCAAGTACTAATAAGCTAGATACTGTCTTTCTCATAAAATAATCACCTCATATAATTTTATTTAGGTAATATAATACTAACACAATATCATAGTTTTGTCAAATTCAAAAAAATTCACCCCTTAAGTATTTATATTAAAACTTAAAGCACTTATTAGCATTTTTCCCAGTAATTTCAACGACTTTTGAAAGAGAAACATTCTTAATCTCTGCTATTTTCTTAGCAATAATTGGTATAAAACATGAACTATTCTTCTCTTTCCTATATGGTTCTGGAGTTAAATAAGGACTATCAGTTTCTAATAATATATATGCTAAATCAATATTTTCTATAACATTAACAATATTTTTAGCATTTTTATAAGTACAAACTCCTCCTATTCCTAAATAATAACCTAATTTAGTAAACTCCCTAGCCATTTCTAAACTACCGCTAAAACAGTGGAGACTTCCTGTAATTTTATATTTCTTAAGTAAATCATATGTATCTTGAATAGCATCTCTAGCATGAATTATAACGGGTTTATTATACTTTTTAGCTACTTCTAATTGTTTTCTAAAAACTCTAAGCTGTTTCTCTTTATCCGTATCATCATAATGATAATCTAAGCCTATTTCACCTACAGCAACTATCTTATCATTATTAATATTATTACATAACCATTCAATATCTTCATCCTTATAGTTATCTAATTCAGTCGGATGAAACCCAATAGCTCCATAAACAATATCATATTTATTAACTAAGTCTAATACTTCTAAATTACTTTTCATATCACAGCCATTAACAATTATCTTTGATATACCACTATCCTTTATATCAGATATTAGTTTATCAATATCATCATAATCATCATGAGTAATATGACAATGTGTATCAATATACATATAATCATTTCCTATCTAATGCTTGTTACTTCCTTTTAATCAGAAAAAGTTTTAAAACACAACTCAAAACTACAACTAAATATATCATGTCTAAAAATGAAGCCTTATCAAAATCAAATAAATTTATTATTGTTATAAATAATAAAACTCCCAAGTACATAAACACTGCAATCCCTTCGTGTTTTTCTTTTTGCATTGCCTTCCATCCTTTCATAACAACGCACTACATTATCAATATAACAAAATATTGTTTCTTTGTAAACAAACTTTATTAATCTATAAATATTTTACATTTTATGTCAAAAGAAAAAAGTCGAATTATATCAAATCCGACTATTTTTCAATTTCAATTCTTTTAAATAATACTTCTGGTGTATTAACTTTTGTACCACTAACATAGCTTCCAAATTTTGAAACACTATCATAATCTGTTATATTAGTATTTATTTGTGTAAATATATTCTTAGCAGTAGCTGGTAAATATGCTTGTAAATATACAGTAATTATTCTTATAGCTTCTATTAAATTATATATTACAGTAGCTAATCTATCTTTCTTACTCTCATCTTTAGCCAAAACCCAAGGCATAGTTTCATCTATATATTTATTACATCTACGATAAGCTTCAATTAGTCTTTCTAATGAATCTGCTATTCTAAATTTATCAAAATCACGATCTAATTCTGATTTAAGTTTAAGTATTTCTTCAATAAATTCTTTATCTATTTCTTCTTTAGTATCTGTATTATTAATAACACCATCAAAATACTTATTAGCCATACCTATAGTTCTATTAACTAAATTACCAAGAACATTTGCTAAATTACTATTAATAGTTTCAATAAGTAAATCTTCTGTATATACGCCATCTGAAGCATAAGGCATTTCATGAATCATATAAAATCTAACTGCATCTACTCCATATTTATTAACTAAATCATCAGCATATACAATATTTCCTTTAGATTTACTCATCTTATCATTACCAAACAACATCCAAGGATGTCCAAATATATGTTTTGGCATTTCTATATTCAAAGCATGTAACATAATTGGCCAATATATTGTATGAAATCTCAATATATCTTTACCTATCAAATGAATATCAGCAGGCCAATATTTATTATATTCCAAACTACTCTCTCCATTAGGATTATATCCCAAGAAAGTAATATAATTTGATAATGCATCTATCCATACATATACAACATGCTTATCATTAAAACTAACTGGTACACCCCATTTAAAACTAGTTCTAGATACACATAAATCTTGTAATCCAGGTTTAATAAAGTTATTCATAATTTCATTTTTTCTAGATTCAGGCTCTATAAAATCAGGATGACTTTCTATATATTCTTCAAGCCATTTAGAATACTTACTC
>CAJMQX010000048.1 GCA_905215635.1 uncultured bacterium
TTAGTATGTTATGTGTTATAATGTCTATGAATATAGTAAGAGATGTGTATCTTAGAAAGGAGTGATGGGGTGAATAAGAAAAAAAGAAAAAAATCAAAATTTAAAATTAAAATCTTTATTTCTTTAATTGTCTTTGGTGCTATCACTTTTAGTTTGGGATATAATTTGTTTAATAATCTTAAGAGTATTAATCAAATGAAACAAGAGAAGGTTAGTTTGAAAAATAAAATAACAGATTTAGAAAAAGAAAAGAAAGTTTTGGAGACAGATATTCAAAAATTAGAAGATCCAGATTATATTGCTAAATATGTTAGGGAAAAATATTTTTATTCTAAAGAAGGGGAATTGATTTTAAGAATTGATGAATAATTAAAAAGACGAAATGCTATTTTTCGTCTTTTTCTTCTTTCTTATGTTCTTTTTTTGTAGTTGTTTTTGTTTCGGTATTTTCTGATTTTTCTTCTTTCTTTTCTTTTGTTTCTGGAAGATGACCAGTTTCTACTAATGAATCAATTTCTTCTTTAGTAATTGTTTCTTCTTCAAGTAATGTTTCTGCAATTAGTTTTAATAAGTCTTTATTTTCTTTTAGAATTTTTTTACTTTTTTCGTAGCAAGTATTGATGATACTACGCATTTCTTCATCTATTTCATGAGCTACAATATCAGAGAAGTTTTTGTTTTTATTGTAGTCACGTCCTAAGAAAGTATTTTCAGATGGTTCATCTAACATCATAGGCCCTAGTGAACTCATACCATACTCAGTTACCATTCTTCTAGCGATATTAGTAGCTTTTTTGAAATCATCATGAGCACCAGTTGTTACTTCATTAAAAGTTATTTCTTCTGCTACACGGCCTCCAAGTAGACCACAAATAGAATCTAGTAATTCTTTTTTAGTATAGTTGAAAGTATCTTCTTTAGGAGTCATCATAGTGTAGCCACCAGCATGTCCTCTTGGAATGATAGTGATTTTTTGTACTTCGTTAGCACCATCTAATTTAAGTCCTAGAACAGCATGTCCAGCTTCGTGATATGCTACTAGTTTCTTTTCTTTATCAGTATATTTTTTTGTTACTTTGGCAGGTCCCATTAATACTCTATCAGTGGCTTCATCAATTTCAGCCATTGTAATAGCCTTTTTATTTCTTCTTACAGTTAATAAGGCAGCTTCATTTAATAGGTTTTCAAGGTCTGCTCCTGAAAAGCCAGGTGTTCTTTTAGCTAGGTTATCTAAAGTAACAGTTTTGTCTAAAACTTTGTTTTTAGCGTGTACAGCTAATATTTCTTTTCTTGCTTGTTTATCAGGTAATGATACGGTGATTTGTCTATCAAATCTTCCAGGTCTTAATAAGGCTGGATCTAGAACATCAGGTCTGTTTGTGGCAGCAATGATAATTATGCCTTCGTTAGCACCAAAACCATCCATTTCTGTTAGTAATTGGTTTAATGTTTGTTCTCTTTCATCATGTCCACCGCCAAGACCAGCTCCTCTTTGTCTACCAACAGCATCAATTTCATCGATGAATATTAGACATGGGGCATTCATTTTAGCTTGTTTAAACATATCTCTTACACGTGAAGCACCAATACCTACAAATAGCTCAACAAAATCAGAACCACTGATATAATAGAAAGGAACTTTTGCTTCTCCTGCTACGGCTTTAGCTAAAAGAGTTTTACCTGTTCCTGGAGGGCCTACTAATAGGATACCTTTAGGAATTCTTGCTCCCATACTTTGGAACTTTTTAGGATTTTTTAAGAAGTCAATTAATTCTTGTACTTCTTGTTTTTCTTCAGTTAATCCAGCAACGTCTTTGAAAGTAGCAGTTTTTTCACCATCTACTAATACGGCTTTACTTCTACCAAAGTCCATTGATTTACCACCAGAACCTAGTTGACGAGTAAATAACCAAAGCATAGCTCCTGCTAATAAAAGCATTGGAACATATTCTAAGACAACATACCAAGATGAAGTATCAGAATCTTTTTCTACGGTTAATTTGAAGTTTTGTTTTTCTTCAGCAGTAAGGATTTTTTTCATAAATTCTTCTGATACTGGAATGTATAACTTAAAAACTTCATTATCTCCATATTCTTTTAATTTACCACTAATTTCATAATTTTCTGAACGTACTTTATTTATAATAGTCATTTCAGAAATTTTACTATCTTCAAGGGCAGTCATAAATTCACTGGCATTTAATTCATGAACAGTATTTCCTTTTAGATTAACTACTACCATACATAATACTATAAAGAATAGTAAGAAGACATATGGCATCAAATTATTGTTCTTTTTCTTCATTTATATTTCCTCCTTCATAATAACTAGTAAGTATTATATCACATATTTCATTTTTTTTAACATTATATTTTGATTTTTTTAGATTGGGTATCCAGATGATATTATCATTGCTATCTACTAGTAACGGATAATGGTTTCTTAGATTTTTAGGAATTTTGTTTTCTATAAAAATATCACTTACTTTCTTTTTACCATTTAGTCCTAACAAGTATATATAGTCTCCATTTTTTTTGTATCTTATATGTAACGGAAGTGCTATTTTACTTGAATTTAGTCTACATACATTGTTTCCATTGTCTTCAAAATTAGAAATCATTTTTGGTTTGAGTTTACTAATAATGAAACCATTATTTTGATAACTATCTGTAAATAATTCATCATAATCATTTTTAGGGTTATCATAATTACTATTATTAGAAATAATTATTTTATTGTAAATTTTAGTAGCAAAGTAACCTTGTGGTAAATTGATAGTTAGGTTAGGTTTAGAATTTTCTGTTAATTTAATAATGTCTTTAATATGTTTGTTTTTAATAATATTGTCGTGATTATCATAAATATTACTTAGTAAATAAAAGATAATATTTTTCTTTATTAGTGGATGTTCTTTTTTAAAAATATCTATATTAATAGTATTGTTTTGATAATGCATTTTAATTTTATCTAAAGTAACATCTTCAAGATAGTTATAATATTCTTGAATGGTATTAGAGTATGTTAAGAATTTTTGATGAACGAGTGGATCTTCTTCTTTTAATAGGGGAAGAATGTTCTTTCTAATTCTATTTCTTTTATAAGTAGTATCTTCATTGGTAATATCAATATAATATTTAATATTATTATCTTTATTATATTTAAGGAGGTCTTCTTTAGTTAGACTAAGTAATGGTCTTATTATAGTATAGTTATTCATTTTAGAATACATTTTGATACCAGCATAGCCTTCAAGATTAGAACCACGAATAATTTTCATTAGAATAGTTTCAATTAAATCATCACCATGGTGAGCTAGAAATAAAGTATGTGAGTGGTATTTTTTTAATATTTCTTCATAAAAATTATATCTTTTATTACGGGCTTCATTTTCAAAATTATTTTCTTGATAATTATTAATATGATAGCATTCGAAGATAGTATTTGAGTTATGACAATATTCTTTTAAATAATCTTCTTCTTCTTGACTTTCTTTTCTTTTATTATGATTTACATGTGCACAGACAATTTTCTTATCAAGATTAGTTTTTAATAAATTTAGAAGTGCCATTGAATCAGGACCTGCAGATACTCCTACGACGATATATTCATCATCTGGTAATTCTAATGATTTAATAAGATTATCAATATACATAAAATTCCTCCTGACTTGTATGTATTATATCAAAATAATTATTAGAAGTAAATAAAGATATATAAAGAGATTATGGGAAATAATGATAAAAAATGACTTGATTTTCATGAGTATATTATCTTAATAATTTAGAAATTATTTAAGTGATTAAAATATATAATTATTTAATGATATAAAATATAATAAAATAACATTAGAATGGTTGGATTAGTTATGAATAGAAATTAAAAAATTTACAAAAAGTAGATTTTCTCTTTTCAAACAAGTAAAAATTTGATAGAATATATATGATTGTATATGTTATATGATATGTCTTATGAGATATCATTTTAATTCTTATAAATTATAATTGTCAGTAGAGGTGAAGTAAACATGGGAAAAATAATAGCGATTGTTAATCAAAAGGGTGGCGTTGGTAAAACTACGACAAGTATTAATTTATCGGCTTCTTTAGGAACATTAGGAAAAAAAGTATTAATGATAGATTTAGATCCACAAGGAAATGCTACAACTGGTGTTGGTGTAGAAAAAAAGAATTTAACTAAGAGTATTTATGAGGTTATGACATTTAAATGTCCAGTGGAAGAGGCAATAATACATACTAAGAGTACTAATCTAGATGTAATTCCCGCTTATTTGAATTTATCATTGGTGGAAATGGAACTTATTGAACTTGAAAGAAAGTATAGAGATACAGAACAGAAATTTAATAGAGTATTACGCTTAAAAGAGGAATTAGGTAAGGTTAAGGAGAGATATGATTTTATTATTATAGATTGCCCACCTTCATTAGGAATACTTACTACTAATGCTTTAGCAGCATCTGATTCTGTACTTATTCCAGTTCAATGTGAGTATTATGCGTTAGAAGGAATAATGCAACTTATAAATACTATTATGTTAGCTCAAAGAAAAGTTAATCCTAATCTAGACATTGAAGGAGTTCTTTTGACAATGTTAAGTGTTAATACAAATTTAGGATTAGAAGTAATTAATAGTATTAAGGAATTCTTTAAAGAAAGAGTGTATGATACAATTATTCCTAGACTAATTAAGTTAGCAGAAGCTCCTAGTCATGGAAAGACTATTTTAGATTATGATCCAAGAGGTAAAGGATCTAGAGCTTATATTAACTTAGCTAAAGAAGTAATAGAAAGAAATACTAATCATGAACAAACTAATAATGTATAATATTTAGTAAAAATAATAAATAATAATGAAAATCTTTACTTTTGAAGGGAGAGATTAATGATGGAACAAAAAAATAAAGCTTTAGGTAGAGGATTGGAACAATTATTTACTAGTGAAGTATTAGATTTTGATTCTTTTGAATCTAATATTTTAAATACTGCTGATAAGGAAGATATTAAACAGATTAACTTATCAGAAATAAGATCAAATCCATATCAGCCTAGAAAGACATTTAATGAAGAAGCACTTAAAGAGTTAGCAGAGTCTATTAAGAACTATGGTGTTTTTCAACCTATTATTGTTAAGAAAAGTATCAAGGGATATGATTTGGTAGCAGGAGAACGTAGAGTAAAAGCTTCTAAAATGGCAGGCATGGAAACTATTCCTGCTATAATTAAAGACTTTTCTGATGATATGATGAGAGAAATAGCTCTTTTAGAAAATTTACAAAGAGAAAACTTAACAGCAATAGAATTAGCGTGGGCTTATAAAGGTATTATTGATAGTTTACATATTACACAAGATGAGTTAGCTAATAAGCTTGGTAAAAGCAGAAGTAATATTACTAATGTTTTAGGTCTTCTTAGATTACCTACTAAAGTTCAAGATATGGTTTTAGATGGTAGATTATCAATGGGACATGCAAGGGAGCTTAGCAAACTTGAAGATAGAGAACAAATATTAAAATATGCTAATGAGATTGTTAACAAGAATTTATCGGTAAGAGATGTTGAAGCATTATCTAAGGGAACTGATGTTAAGAAGAAGAATCCTATTAATAGAGATAAGAAAGATAATAAATATCATTATATAGAAAAAGAATTAAGAGAAGTTCTTGGTACAAAAGTAAAAATTAATAATAAAAAAATGGAAATAAGTTTTGAAAATGTTAATGATTTAAGTAGAATTTTAGAAATTATGAATATAAAAATTGATTGATTTTATAAAGGATAAGAGATTTTAATAATTTTGAACTTGTCAATAAAAAGTAGACAGTAAAAAGATATTTATTTAAACCCTAGTTGAGTTCTATACTCAATTGGGGTTTTATAATTTAATGCATAACTTGGTC
>CAJMQX010000049.1 GCA_905215635.1 uncultured bacterium
GTAAAATAAAAGAAAATTATTTAAAAGAAGGAATAAATGATTATTTAAAAAGAATTAATAAATATCATAAAACAATATTAATAGAATTACCTGATTCAAATCCTGATAATGAGGCTAAAGAGATAAGTAAATATCTAGATAACAAAGATTATATTATATCTTTAGCTATCGAAGGAGTATCTCTATCATCAACTCAATTATCTGAAAAGATAGATAATACCTTTATAAATTATCCTAATATAACTTTTATTATTGGAGGTTCTTATGGTATTAGTGACACTATTAAAAATAAATCTAATTATAAATTATCTTTTTCTAAATTAACATATCCTCATGGACTTTTTAGATTAATTCTTTTAGAACAAATATATCGTAGTTTTAAAATTATTAATCATGAAACTTATCATAAATAAAGAAGGTGAATGACATGAAAATAGGAAATATTGAATTAAATGGACAAGTTATTTTAGCTCCCATGGCAGGAGTATGTAATAGTGCCTTTAGAAGAATTTGTAAAGAAATGGGCTGTGCTTTAGTATGTGCTGAAATGGTCTCAGATAAAGGAATGGTATATAATAGTAAGAAGACTAAAGATATGCTTTATTTTGAAGAGTCAGAGCGTCCAATATCTCAACAAATATTTGGTAGTGATAAGGAGACTTTTGTCAAAGCTGCTAAATTAGTATATGAAATAATGCATCCTGATATCATAGATATTAACATGGGTTGTCCTGTACCTAAAGTAGCAGTAAGATCACAAGCTGGTTCAGCCTTACTAAAAAATCCTCAGTTAATTTATGATATTGTCAGTGCTGTCGTAGAATCTGTTCCCGTTCCAGTAACTGTTAAAATAAGAAGCGGTTGGGACTTTAATTCTATTAATGCTGTTGAAGTCGCTAAAATTTGTGAAAAAGCTGGTGCCAGTGCCATAACTGTTCATCCTCGTACCAGAAGCCAGTTATATAGTGGAAAAGCCGATTTAAATATTATCAAAGCTGTAAAAGAAAATGTCAGTATCCCCGTTATTGGTAATGGTGATATTACTAGTATAGAAGCCGCTAAACACATGCTAGAGTTTACTAATTGTGATGCCATCATGATAGGACGTGGCGTATTGGGAAACCCTTGGTTAATAAAAGAAATAGATACATATCTAAAAACCGGAGAAATTATTCCTAAACCTACTCCAGAAGAAAAAATAGCCATGTGCTATAAACATTTAGAATACCTCCTAAAAATAAAAGATGAACATATTGCTGTTTTAGAAATGCGTAGTCATATTGCTTGGTATATCAAAGGACTACCTTATCATAAAGAAGTCCAAAATGAATGTTTTAAAGCAAAAACTAAAGAAGAAATATACCAAATACTTGATAATTACTCAAAAAAATTATATAATTAACAAAAGAGGGATGATATGGAAATAACTTTTTTTGATAGATTATCAGCTTATTTTGTTGATATGGTCATCATATATATAATTACACTGATTATAGCATCTTGTGGATTAACTTCAACAACAGATAGTTATAATGATAAAATAAAAGAATTAACTGAAAGTTATACTAATAATTTAGTAACTGAAGAAGAGTTTATTGATAACTATACAAGTATTATTTATGAAAATCAAAAATCAAATGTTATATTCCTAGGAGTAGGAACTGCCATAGTGATTGCTTACTTTGTGATTTTCCAATATATGAATAAAGGACAAACTATTGGTAAAAAATTACTTCATCTAAGAGTAGTAGATAAAGATACAAAAAAACAGCCTACCTTTATTAAATTTTTAATAAGAGAGTTATTTATATTTAATATAGCTTCAGGCATTCTTAATATAGTGTTTGTCTATACATTAAATAAAACAGGTTATCTATTGGGATATACTACTATTACTGCCATAGAAACAATCTTTATAGTCATTTCAGTTGCCCTTGTTCTATATCGAAAAGATAAAAGAGGATTACATGATTTAATGGCTAATACTATAGTTATAAGAGAAGGAAGATGATAAAATGCGAGAACTAACTGATCAAGAAATTGTAAGAAGAGAGAAAGCAAGTAGAATTAAAGAAATGGGTTTAGACCCGTTTGGTCAAAGATTTGATAGAACTGCTTATAGTAAAGAAATAAAAGATAAATATTGTGACATTGAGCATGATGAATTCGAAAACATTTTTGATGAATATACCGTTGCTGGTAGAATAATGTTTATCCGTAAAATGGGTAAAGCCTCATTCTTTACTATTCAAGATAAAATGGGTTCTATTCAAATATATATATCTATAAATGATATTGGTGAAGAATCATACAATTTATTTAAGACTGCTGATATTGGTGATATTGTTGGAGTTACCGGAAGAGTAATGAAGACTAAAACTGGTGAGATTACTTTAAAATGTTTAAAATATACTCATCTAGTTAAAGCTCTAAGACCATTACCAGAAAAATTCCATGGACTAACTGATATTGAAGAAAGATATCGTCGTCGTTATGTTGATTTAATTATGAATGAGGATTCTAAAAGAATAGCCTTTACTAGGCCAAAAATAATTAGATGTATTCAAAACTTTATGGATGGTCGTGGCTTTACAGAAGTAGAAACTCCTGTCTTAACAACCCTATTAACAGGAGCTGCTGCTAGACCATTTACAACTCATCATAATGCTCAAGATATTGATATGTATCTTCGCATAGCCCTAGAATTACCATTAAAAAGACTATTAGTAGGAGGCATGGAAGCCGTATATGAAATTGGTCGTGTTTTCAGAAATGAAGGTATGGATCCAAGACATAACCCTGAGTTTACCATGATGGAAGCCTACTTAGCATATTCTAACTTAGAAGGTATGATGGAATTAACAGAAGCTATGTTTAAGACTATTGCTAAAGAAGTATTTGGCAAATATACCTTTAATTGGGGTGGCAATGAGATTAATTTAGAATCATGGCAACGTATTAGTATGACAGATGCTATTAAGGAAAAAATTGGTATTGATTTTAAAGCTCCTGATATGACTTTAGAAAAAGCCCTTGAATTGGCTAAAGAACATCATATAGAAATAGAAGAGCATGAACATGCCCTAGGACATATTATTAATAAGTTCTTTGAAACTTATGTTGAAGAAACTTTAATTCAGCCTACATTCTTGTATGGTCATCCAGTAGAAATTTCTCCATTAACTAAGAGAAATCCAGATGATCCAAGATTTGTTGATAGATTCGAACTATTTATAGGAGGAAAAGAATTCTGTAATGCTTACACAGAATTAAATGATCCTATCGATCAATTAGAGAGATTTGAAGATCAACTAAAAGAACGAGAATTAGGAAATGACGAAGCCAATGACATTGACATGGACTTTATTGAGGCCCTTGAATATGGTATGCCCCCAGCAGGCGGAATTGGCTATGGTATCGACAGAATGTGCATGTTGTTTACAGAGCAAGAATCTATTAGGGATGTAATATTATTCCCTACTATGAAAAACAGATAGTATAAACTATCGAAAAGTAGTAATGTCGAAAAGAAAAAAAGTTAGACTAGTGATACTTTAAGAAATAAGGAGGATTAAAATGAAAAAACACGGATTATTAAAAACACTTGGAATATTACTTCTATTACTTGTAATTGTTAGTTTTATTCTACCAGGAAGACAAGATACAGTAGCTTATACTGGCTTAGCTGACATATTTATAAACTATTTTGGTATTGTCTTACAAAATTTTTGCTATATAGTCTTATTTATTCTTGTAGTTGGCGGATTTTATGGTTTACTAAACAAAACACCATCATACAAAAAATTGCTAGATAGCATCGTAACTAAAGTTAAACCTTTAGGAAAGAAATTTATATTTGTTACTATAATATTATTTGCAGTAATTGCATCACTTACAGGAATGAGTTTAGAACTAATAGTATTTGTACCTTTTGTAGCATCAATAATTCTACTATTAGGATATGATAAATTAGTAGTTCTAAGTTCTACCATTGTAAGTATTATGATAGGTTATATTGGTGGCGTATTTGTAAACTTTGTAAATCCAAATACATATGCCGTATCAACTTACGAATCTTTTGTTGGAATAGATTCATCACTTGCTAATACCTTTCCAAAATTATTATTACTTTTTGCTGGAATTGCTCTATTAATCTACTTTGTAAATAAACACATTAAAGCTGTTGAAGAAAAGAAAGTTAAATATGAATTAAATGATAATTCTGAACTATTAATAAATGAAGTTAAAGGAAATTATAAAGACATTAAAACATGGCCTTTAATAGTTATCTTATCATTTGTTTTAGTAATATTAATAATTGGTATGATTCCATGGAGTTCATTATTTGAAATAGAATTATTTAATAATATTCATACATGGATAACTGGTTTATCAATTAAAGATTTCAATATTTTTCCAAATATCATCTCATCAAGCTTACCAGCTTTAGGTGATTGGAACTTAAATGGTAACCCATGGTATCATTATATTATAATTAATCTTTTACTATTATTTGCATCACTTATTATCGCTCTTGTAAATAAAGTAAAGGTTGATGAATACATTGATAGTTTTGTAGAAGGAATTAAAAAAGCACTACCTGCTGCTATCCTTGCATCAATTGCTTATACTGTCTTAGTATGTGCATATAATAATGGATTCTTAGAAAAGATAATTTCTAATTATGGTACATTTAACTATGGTGTATCTTCATTATTAGCTTTCTTAGGATGCTTATTAAACGTTGATATTTCATATATCATTGCAGGATGCTTCTCACCATTAGTAGGATTAATTACTGATGAAACAATCTATGAATCAGTAGCTATCTTATTACAAGGAATCTATGGAGTATTCTCAATAGTAGGACCTACAAGTATAATTTTAATATTTGGATTATCTTATTTAGATGTTCCATATACTACATGGTTAAAATATATCTGGAGATTTATCTTAGCCCTAGTTATCTTAGTAGCTCTAGTAACATTATTAGTAGTATTACTATAATAAGAAAACACGTTCACTAAGTATGGACGCGTTTTTAATCTCTATAATAGGAGTAAATAGTTATATAATTTCAGGTTTAAGGTAAAATTTTAAACCAGTATAGCTATTACTTCTATTTATTTTTTTTCTTCTGAATATTATAGGTTATTTTAAGTAATAATTTAGTAGGTAGAAATCTTGTCATAAATATTCCTAGTTTAACTGTAAATCCTGGAATAATTATTAGTTTATTTTTAAACATCATATTTATTGCATATTTGGCAACATATGCACTAGACAAAGATTTAAGATTAAATTTAACATGAGCCCTTTTATTAAAATTAGTATCAACCGGACCTGGACACAAAATAGATATATGCTTATTATCTTTATTCCGTCTAAGTTCCTCATATAAAGCCAAGCTATAATTACAAACGTAACTTTTAGTAGCATAGTATCCACTCATAAGTGGTCCACCTTTCATAAGGCCTGCTGAACTAGCAACATTCAAAATATATTTAGTGTGTTTATTATTAACAAATAATTTTGTCAATATATGTAAACATTTTACATTTAAATCTATCATATTAAGATCTATCTCTAAATTATCTACTGTATAATCCCCAAATATACCATATCCTGCATTATTTATAACTATGTCAATCTTCTTATCAATAAGTTCATCATATAGCTTATAACAATTATCTACTACCGATAAATCATATGAATAAATATCTACATTAGTATTTACATTATTCTTAAGTTCTAATAGTTTAGCATGACTTCTAGCTACAACAACTAAATCAAAGCCTGACGCTGCTAAATATTTAGCCATATCAAGTCCCATTCCCGAACTAGCTCATGTTAT
>CAJMQX010000050.1 GCA_905215635.1 uncultured bacterium
AGAATTTGGGTTGTGACATCGAACCTGTATTTGAATCATTCAATAAATCTTTTGGCATTCTTATTACTATCTACATTTATTTTATTATCTTTCTTATCAGATATTATTTCATTATTCTTATGTTCTTCTTTATCTATATTAATACTTTGTGTCTTATCATTAATATTCTGTTTATTATTATTACTATTCTGTTTATTGTTACTATTATTCTTAATATTATTATTTTGTTTATTAATATTTTTATTCTCTTTACTTTCTACTTCCATTACTTTCTACTACCCTTTTAATAATTATTTTCTATTTTTAAACATATTTAATGTTCTTATTTTCTTATATTTTGTATTAATTTCTCCCCAGTTATCTAGATTAAGTCCATCTTTATTAAAGAATATTGGTATTCCTCCTGCTTCTTTCCAATCATCTAGATTATGTACAGCATCATCTACCAGTATATTTCCACAAGCTGATACTACATCTATCTTTCTTAATTTATGTGGTACAATAATAACTTCATTATCTACTCCATTATCTCTTAAATATTTTATTTTAGCTGTTGCTTCATTATCTAAACTATGTACTTTTGTAAGAATACTAGCTTCAGGTATACTCTTTAATATTTCTATTGAATTAGCAATAACCATACTATTATATACTAACCATTCCCAATCGAATTCACATAAGTATTTATGTTTATCTACTTTAATACCTTTACTTATTTTATCTTCATATTCTATAAATAATAAATCTTCTGTTGCTAGTATTACTTGGTCAAAATCTATATATAATTTTCTACAATTTGCTAGTATTACTTGGTCAAAATCTATATATAATTTTCTACAATTTATATTCTCATCTATATCATAATATATCTCTTTATTCATTACCATCACTCCCTATATTATATTTTAACAAATATTATTCTTAAAATCTATAAAATATCATTTATTTTTTATAATTTACTTTATATATGTTAAGAGAAAGTATTATTTCATACTTTCTCTATCTTTTAAGAATTCTAAACTATTAACTTTTTTATATTTAGTATTTTCTATTCCAAAGCCATCTTTATTATCATTATTTTTATTAAAGAATATTGATATTCCTCCTGCTTCATTCCATTCATCTAAGTTAAATAATAAATCATCTACTAGTATATTTCCTTCTACTGGTACTATATCTATCTTTTTAAGGTCATATGGTACTAATATAATTGGACATTTTACTCCTAATTCTCTTAAGAATTTAACTTTATTACTTCCTTCATTAGTAAGTGAATGAACTCTTGTTAAAATACTAACTTTATTTATATCTAAGCTTTTAATAATATCTATTGAGTTATTAATAATTAAGCTTTCTTTTAATACTTTATTCCAATCTTTATTTTTTACATGTAATATATCATCTATGAATTCTCCATTAGCATCTGTTTTTTGATAATCTCCAAATACTGCTTGGTATGTATCCATAATTACATCATCAAAATCTATATATGTCATACAGTTCACTTAATCTCTTTCTTTATTGATATTCATATCACTTAGTTTAACTGATACTTTTTTAGATACTCCAGATTCTTGCATTGTTATTCCATATAATGTATCAATAAATTCCATTGTTTTCTTTTTATGGGTAATAATTATAAATTGTGTTTTATCACGATATTTGTTAAGGTATTCTCCAAAAGCATCTACATTAGCATCATCTAGTGCTGCTTCTACTTCATCAAATAGGCAAAACGGTACTGGTCTTACATTTAGTATAGCAAATAGTAGTGATATTGCTGTAAATGTTTTTTCTCCTCCTGATAATGACTGTATATTTTTAAGGTTCTTTCCTGGTGGTGTTGCTTCAAGTTCTATTCCTGTTTCAAGTACATTATCTGGATCAGTCATATAAATATCTGCATTTCCTCCTTTAAATAATTCTCTAAATACTTCTTTAAATTCTTTTCTAATTTCATTAAAGGTATTAGCAAATCTTTCTTTCATAATTGCATCCATATCTTGAATAATTTCAAGTAATGTACTTTCTGCTTTATTTAAATCTTCTTTCTGGTTCATTAAGAAATTATATCTTGTAGATACTCTCTCATATTCTAAAGGAGCTCCTAAGTTAACCATTCCAAAGTCTTTCATTTTATTTTTTAGTATTACCACTTCTTTTCTAACTTCTTCAGCATCTTCTGTTAGAATATATTTTTCTTTTGCTTCATTATAAGTAATACTATAATCTTCATTTAAGCTATTTAATATATTATCTATATATACTTCTAATTTTCCTACTCTAAGTTCATAATCATGTAAGTTCTTCTCTAATTTAGAAATATTTTGATTACTAGTTCTACTAGTATCTTCTATTTCTTTAAGTTCTTTATTTATTTTATCTCTTTCTAATTTAATTAATGTCATATCTTTATTTAAACTATCTATCTTCTCTTTTACTTGATAATATTTATTAATTAGATTATTTTCTTCGCTTTCTGTATTATTACCATTTATTGTTTCTATATCAGATAATTCTTTTTCTAAGTCATATAATTCTTTTTCTAGTTTATCATATTGATAATTCTTATTATCTATTTTATCTTGATAATTTAATTTATCTATATTTTTATTATGTATATTCTCTTCATATTCTTTATTTTCTTTATTTAATCTAGTAATTTCTTCTAATAAGTTATTATTCTTTTTCTTAAGGTTATCTAATTTATTTATATATTCTGTTAGTTCATATTTTTGTTTTATTGGATCATTAGTTTTTATTTTATCTCCTCCGGTAATTGATCCTCCTACGTTAACTATTTGTCCATCTAAAGTAACTATTTTATATTTATTATTAATAATCTTACTTATCTTATTAGCATTATTTATATTATCTACTAGTATTACATTCCCAAATTGGTTTAGTACAACCCCTTCATATTTATCATCATATTCAATTACTCTATCTAAGGTATTAATATATCCTTCACATAAGCTAAGTCTATTAATTGTATCACTATCTATATATCTAGGTCTAATTACATCAAGTGGAAAAAATGTTGCTCTTCCTAATTGATTATTTTTAAGATATTCTACCATTCTAGAAGCTAAATTTCTATCACTTACTACTAAGTAATTACTAGCTCCTCCCATTGAAGTAGATACTGCTAATGAATACTCATTCTTAGTATTAATTAATGTTCCTATTGTACCATATACTCCACTAAATAATGGATTATGTATAAGACTTTTAACAGCCTTAGGCATATTTCCTCCATTATTAATCATATCTTCTAAATAATTAACTTGATATTCTAAATTAGTAATTTCTCTATTATTCTCATTAACCTGATTATTATAACTATTAATCTTATTCTTAATATCTCTATATTTATCTTGAATACTATTAACTTCTTCTATCAAAATATTCATTCTACTAAGATTAATCTCTTTATCACTCTTAATTCTAGATAATTCTTCTTTCTTAGTCATTATTTCTTCTTGTAATCTTATTATTCTTTCACTATCACTATTATTATCTTGATATTTCTTTCTCTCTCTTAATAGTTTTAAATCCGTTCCCGTCTGTTCTAATAGTTTTGTATAATCTAATATTAGTTGATTATTCTCTGTCAAGGTATTCTCTATTCTATTAAGTTTATTTTTATAATCTAATATATTAATATCATAATTAGCATTATTTTTCATTATTTCACTTATTCTATCAGTAAGTGTATTTACTTCTTCTTTACTATTATTTAATTCTCTTGAATAATTATCGACATCATATATCATTAAAGCAATATCATAATTAGTAAGTTTATCTTTACATTCTAAGTATTCTTTTGCTTCTTTACTTTGTGCTTCTAATGGTTTTAAGTTATTCTCAAGTTCCAATATAATATCATTTACTCTATTAATATTTGTATTAGTTCTTTCTAATTTTCTAATAGCTTCTTCTTTTCTTCTTTTATATTTAAGTACTCCTGCAGCTTCTTCAAATATTACTCTTCTATCATACGGTTTTGTTGTAAGAATTTCATCTATTTTTCCTTGTCCTATTATATTAAAACTCTCTTTTGCAGCTCCACTATCCGTAAGAAGTTCCGTAATATCTTTTAATCTACATTTTTCTCCATTTAAGTAATATTCATTCTCCCCAGTTCTATAAAGAACTCTTTTAATAGATACTTCATTAAAGTCTATTGGTAAGTGTCTATCTGTATTATCAAAAATAATATTAACCATTGCACTATTTAAAGGTTTACGACTTTTACTTCCTGAAAATATTACTGATACGTTATCTGTGGCTCTTAAGGATTTGTTTGATTGTTCTCCTAAAACCCATCTTACTGCATCTACAACATTACTCTTTCCAGATCCATTAGGTCCTACTATTCCATTTATATTATTTGTAAATTCAAAATTAATTTTATCTGCAAATGATTTAAATCCATATGTTTGTATTTCTTTTAAGTACATCTTTATCACTCTCACTACCTATATAAATTATACCTGATATTTCTTTATTTGACAAGGAATTATCTCATATTACAGAAAAAAAGCTAACCCTAAAGGTTAACTTTATACTTCATCTATTGTAACATTTTTACTATGTGGTATATGTTGCCATTTAATATTTTTTTGAAATAAAATTATAATATTTATTGGTAACCATGTAATCATAAATATTGGAAATAATAAGATACCACTAATATATTTCTTTAAGTTCTTCTTTCCTACTAATACAGTATATACACATATAATTATTTGTGCTAAATATATTGCTGCACTAAAGATAATACTATTGATTATACTTTGTTTACTAATAATTACTGAATAATCACCATTAACAATATTTATAACAAGTGATAACATTAATATTAAAATGGTAAATATATGAACTATTGGAGCAAAATATAACATCAACAAATCTAAACAACTCTTATTTTTAAGCATATTCTTAATAAGTAATAGTGCATACTTCTGATAGCATTGTAAACATCCTTTACTCCATCTCTTTCTTTGTACCCAAGAAACTTTAAAATTAGTAGGTTGTTCATCATAAGTAATTGCTTCTTCTACAAAATCTATTTTTACATTATTTAAAGCACATAATCCAGCAAATTCAATATCTTCTGTCAAGGTATTTGTTTTAAAACCATATTTATCAATTACTTCTTTTGATACCATAAATCCTGTTCCGTTAATCGAAGAAGATGAATTCATAAGTGTTCTAGCCTTATTAAAGAAATAATTTTGTATATAATAATATAGTGCATAAGAACTAGATATCCAATTATCAGAAACATTCTTAGTATCTCTAAATCCTTGAGCCACTAAATATCCATTATTTAAAGAATTATTCATATGTTTAAGAAAATTCTTATCTACTACATTATCTGCATCAAAGATTATATAAGCATCTATATCATTTCTCTTATCCATTACTGTAAATACTTCTTTTAAAGCATCACCCTTACTACTTATCTTATTTTTACATTCATAAATATTTACTCCAAGGCTACTAACTTTCTCTTTAGTATTATCTGTAGAATTATTTAAAACTACTGTTATTTCATATCTTTCTTTATCATAATCTAATTTCTTTAAGCTTTTAATTAAATTTTCAATTACATATTCTTCATTTCTTGCTGGTACTAATATTTCAAAATAATTCTTTCTTTCTCCAATTTTATTTTTCTTTTTTCTTTTAAATAGTACTGGAATAGCTACAACTATAAAGTATAGTCCATAAATATTCGTTGCTATCAATAAAAAATAATATATCACCTTTAAAATCATAATTAAACCTCTTACTTC
>CAJMQX010000051.1 GCA_905215635.1 uncultured bacterium
CATAGTTTTTTCTTTTATCATATCATTATCACCATGATATGATTTAATATTTTCTTCTAAATATTTATATTTTTCTTTATTTTTCATGACATCTTCCATAGCATACTTTATATCTTCATCATTGTTAGGGATAATAAGACCATATTTACCATCTAGAAGAATTTCTCTTGGTCCTACGACATCAGTAGTAATTATTTTAGTATGTAAAAATAATGCTTCTTTTATGACAATGCCATAACCTTCCATATAACTTGATAAAACAAAATAATTGGCATTTTTAATATATGGATAAGGATTTTCTTGTAATCCTAAGGTTTTAACGACATCAGATACTTGTTTTTCTTCAATTAGAGATTTTATTTTATCATAATTTGGACCATCTCCGACTAATTGAATTTGGAATTTGTAACCTTTTTCTTTTAGATATACAGCAGCATTAACTAGACGATCTTGACGTTTTTGATCACGCATTTTAGCAACATTTACGAAAGTAAAGACCTTATTTTTTACGGGGAAGGCAGTAGATTTTTTAATAATAGTATCCTCGTCAATAAAATTATAGATAACCTCTACTTTATTGGAATCTATTTGGTATTTGGAGATGAATTTTTCTTTAGCTTCCTTTGAAACACAGATTACTTTATCTACGCTACTATAAGTGTTTCTTGCTTCTTTATCACTAATACCGATATTAAATTTAGTAACATCGTTGTGTATCCAGGCGTATTTTTTTAGATTTTTCTTGATATCACTTACCCAAGTACCACAGCGACCTTCCATATATCCGAAAACATATCCATAGTCTTTTTTATTAGCAATTTTATTTATGACTAATTTTCTTATAAAGGGAATATATCTAAATAAGACATAAGTAAAGAGATTTTTCTTCATTTGATAGACATTTACATTAGCAGGAATACTATTTAGTAAGATACCTTTTTTCTCTAGAAGATATAAATCTATTTCACACTTATCGTGTAAGTAATTTAGAGTATCTGATAAGGCTTTTTCAGCACCACCCATTTCCATAGTATAACCAAATATAAGTAATTTTTTCATGAGTTACCTACTTTCTTATCTTGCTAACAAACAAAACTGGTAAATATAATATAATTATTAATATTTTGGCCGGATGCTCTTTTAATATTTCATTAAATTTTACTTTGCCATAAATACTAAATAAGATATAACCATATACGTTATATATAGTTTTTTCCATTAGATACAATTCCTTAAAATATAGTCTATTACTAAGAGGATTTCTTTTTACTAGATTAAAATAATTACTGGAATATCCACCTTCTAAATATTCTTTGTATGAAGCAACTTTATTTAGGCAGAGAAAGTTATATTTTTTAGATATACGATTAAAGATTAGAGCTTCAGGAACGAATTTTTCTCCTTTAATGAGTGGAAAATAATATTCTTTAGCAACGTTTGTTTTTAAGATAATTAGTTTATCACCAGTAACTTTAAATTTGTGATATAAATCAAAATAATTAGTTTCTAGGTTATCTTTGGGAAAATCAGTACCAATAATTTTGGCTTTATTATTTATATACCCTTGTAAGTAGACAATGCCAGCGATATTAGGATTATCTTTAATCTTAGTAAAGTCGTCCTTAATTTCTTTTAAGATATTATCTTTTAAGATATCATCGGAATCAATACATAAGAATATGTCTCCTTTAGCATTAGATAGTCCAACATTATATGCAGATTGTTTACCACCATTTTCTTTATAAATATAGTTTATTTTAATCTTGGCTTCTTTTTTTAATTTAGTAATATATTCTTTAGTATCATCACTAGAGCCATCATCGATGATGAGCCATTCAAAGATATCTTTTTCTTGATTTAATAAAGAAGAATACAAGATGCTTAATTCTTTTTTTCTATTATAACTTGGAGTAAAAACAGTAATCATTTAATCACGTCCCCTTAATGATATAATATATCTTTTTAAATTTAATTTTAGATATATCTTTTTTAATTTTCTTTTTAGATTATTACCATAAATGTCATCAATAATATGATCCTTTTTGATAGCACTAACATATTTATCTAAATCTTTGTTATTTAATCCTCTGCATTTACATATAGTACAAGATGCAGAATAGTTAAGTAACATTTTACCAATTTTGTCTTTTTTTATTTTTTCACGATTATTAAGGTGGTGCTGGTAAAAATCCTTGGTTTTTTTTATGGTTTTTTCATAGCTTGCGCTATTCATGATACTATTTTCTCTTTGAACGTAATAATAACCAATAAAATTTAAGATATGAAGTGATTTAGCTAGAGACAAGGCAATAAGTGTTGTGCCAAAATCTTCATGAATCATTCCTTTTGGGAAAGTTATTTTATTTTTCATGAAGAAAGAATGATTATAGGCATATAGCCATACTGGTTCAACATAGTAGTTATTGACTATTTCAGAAATGTTTTTGTATAAGTCATCATTATGTTCTTCACTAATATGACCTTTTCTTAAGATAGTGCCATCATCTAAGACGGTAGCAGCGGAATATCTGATAATATCATAATGCTTTTTAGTTATTACAGATGATAGTTTTTTGAGGAGTGATTCATCAATAAAATCATCACTATCAACAAAAATTAAATAATCCCCTGTAGCGTAATGAACACCATAATTTCTTGCATCTGACAAGCCACCATTTTTCTTTAAGTAACTTTTAAATCTTTTATCTGATTTAGTATATTTATCAATTATTTCTTGACTTTTGTCAGGAGAACCATCATTTACTACAATTACTTCAAAGTTTTTATATGTTTGCTTTTGGATACTTAAAAGGCATCTATCAATATAATCATAGACATTATATACGGGAACAATTATACTAAATTTCATATATACCTCCTAATCTAAATAATCTTTTAAAAATATTTTTTTAATTCTTTTTAAATACATGCTATTTCTTTTATTAACACGATATTTATATAATAATTTATCTTTAATACTTAATGGTTTAGAAATATTCTCTTTAACTCTCATATGACTAGCTCCGTATTTCTTAAATGATAAGAGCCAATCATTAACTTCATAATTAAATATTTCTTTATTGCTACGATAAGCCATTAGTAATAGTATTTGATCATCATCCATAAATCCTACATCTAGTAAAGAATTTATGGCTCTGATAATTAGATTATAGAATTCAGGCATTTTGCTAACTGGGACAATATATGGGGAACCAGTAGCATATACTTCACCACTTTGGATTATAGAGAATATTGGCTTATTTTTATCTTTTTGAATAGTTGATAAATATATTTTATCTTCGAAAGGATACTTCCATAAAAAGTCAAAGTCTTCTTTGCAAGGATAAGTTACTCCACCATGGTTGAAGCCAAAATCTAACCAAGCCATGAAGTCATTTTTGACATAGCCTTTATTTACAGCGTCCATCATACACCATGTTTTAAGGAGCATAATATAACAGTAATCAGCTTTACTTTCTGGATTGTTTGCAATGTAGCGATAATTACTAAAATATAATTCATCTTTTTCAATGGCTTTCATTCTTTGATATATATCTGGTAAGAGACAATAGATATCATCAATAATAATTACTTTTGTTTTTTCTTTTAGGCCAAAACTATCTCTTATCTCATATATAATGTCAGCAAATTCTTTTTGCGTATATATGACTAAATCATTTTTAATACGAGCCCAAAATTTAAAGTATTCAATATATTTATCATTACCTCTTATATATTCTTTTTTATAATTGCCTCTTCCTATATCAAAATAAGCACTGATAATAGTTAGTGGTTTATCTTCAATATTCTTTTTTTTCATTATTCATATCCTCTCTTATTAATTTAACTAATTCTTGGTAATAAGTAGCACTGGAATATTTTAGGGCTTCTTGATAGTTATACTTGCCAATGTTTTCTAGTTTATCTTTCTCTTGGTATAATTTTAGGATAGCTTTGGATAAATCATCAATAATTTTACTTTTTTGATTACTTACTATTATAGATTTATCACTTACGTATTCTAAGATGCCACCAGAACCTGTGGTAATAATAGGAAGTTTGGAAATCATGGCCTCAATGCATACTAAACCGGCTGCTTCTTCCCATATAGAGGGAATAACCATAATTTTAGATAATTGATAGTATTTATATAATTCATGAGTATTAATATATCCAGTAAATATTATATTATCATTTGCTTCTTTGTATAAGGCATCAACGTAATTATCAGTTTCTCCATAATAAAAGTTTTTAGAACCAATGATTAATAATTTCATATGATTATTATTAACTTTATTAAAGGCTTTAATTAATTCTAAGACACCCTTTTCTTTAATTAGTCTTCCACAATAGATAATAACAAAATCATCTTTTTTAATATTATATTTATTCCTTATTTCATTTAATTCTTTGGAAGAAGCTACTTTTTTAAAGTCATCTAAATTAATACAGTTCTTAAGAAGATAATAATTTTTTATGCTGGAACTATTTTTAAACTTATTTATAACATAATTAGAAACTCCAACTACTTTAGAGAAAGTATTATCAATAATCTCATTGGATGTACCCGTATGATGAAGATGAAGAATCATTTTATTTTTATCAAAATATTTTAAGAAAGTATTAAAACTATTATAGTGACCGCCTTCAGCAAAGATATAATCATAATTGTGTTTTTTAATTTTTCTAAGGACCATATGATTGTAAGTGTTTTTATCTTTTTTAAATATTTTATTTTCTAATTTATAAATAATACTAAAGAATATATATAATGGGGTCTTTTTGATATAGATAAATTTAGTATTTTGATATTTTTTACTTTCTTGATAAGCTAATTTATTATAGATAGAGACGACAGTAATATCTAGGGAATTATTTTTTCCTTGTTCTTTTAAAACATTGGTAATAATTGTTTCTATAGCACCGCCTAAAACATTAGGCACTGGTAAGAGATTAGGGGTAATAAAGCATATCTTCATTATTTTTGTCCTTTCAATTTACGTAGTTTTTTTCTAAATACAAAGTATATTTTTAATATATTTAGATGATTATTTTCAAGACACTTTAAAATTATTTTTCTTTGTTTATTAATTACTTTATAGTTACAACTGGTTAAAATATTTTTCATGTTACTATCTTTTGAAAGTTTAGTGCATAAGCTAATAGTGTCATTTTCAGCTAAATAATCTTTAAAGACAAAATCACTAATAGCGATGGCATTAGCGGTGTTTAATCTTTTTAAGTTATCTGGATTATCTAGATTATTTTCTTTTAAAATATTTGAGATATAAATATTGACGCTGATTACATTAAAGATATTTCTTTCATAATTTTTTTTATTATTTGTAGCACCTTCAAGATTAAATACGATATTATACATTGGCTTATCTAATATATAAATACTGTTACATTTAAGAAGCAGTTCTAAATATAATATAACATCTTCCATCATGTGAATATCTATACAAAACAGATTAGTTTTAAGAAGAACTTCTCTTTTTACCATTAAAAGATATACAAAGCACGGTAATGATCCATCTAATACTTTTTTTATAATTATATCTTTTATTTCTTCTTTTTTAAATAATTTATTAGCAATTCCTTCTAATGAACCATAATCTATTTTTTTATTATTTTGATAATGGACTTTATAATTGCTTCTTACTAGGTCTGTTTTTTTAT
>CAJMQX010000052.1 GCA_905215635.1 uncultured bacterium
TTATACCCTTTCTTAAATCTAATAATTACATATATCTTTTTATTATCTTCTACTATTAATTCAGAATCTATATAATAACCTAATTTAGTTATCTCTTTTCTTAAGAATTCTAATTTTGTATTACTTTGAATTATTAAAGTATCTATCTTAAATTTATCTATTTGATATTTAAGTATTCCTATAATAGTATGTGCACCCATTCCGGATATAACTACTGTATCTATCATATCACTACTATTAATTACTGAAAGTCCATTTCCAAGTCTAGTTTCTATCTTAGAATTAGCCTTATATTTTAATATATTTTCCTTAGCATTATTTAATGCTGATTCATTAACATCACTTGAAATATACTTATTACATCTCTCATTTTGCCATAAATATATTTCTAATAATCCATGATCACACCCTATATCTAATAAGTTAGTATCTTTAGGAACAAGACTAGCAATAGCGGCTAGTCTCTTAGATAATCTAATCATTTAAGAAATCCTTTAATTTTCTACTTCTAGAAGGATGTCTAAGTTTTCTTAAAGCCTTTGCTTCTATTTGTCTAATTCTCTCACGAGTAACTCCAAACATTTGACCAACTTCTTCAAGTGTTTTACAGCATCCATCATCAAGTCCAAATCTAAGTCTTAATACTTGTTCTTCTCTTTCTGTTAAAGTAAGTAAAACATCTGATATTTCATCTTTTAATAATTCATGCACAGTATATTCTTCTGGAGACATTGTTCTCTCATCTTTAACAAAATCTCCTAAATGTGAATCATCTTCTTCTCCTATTGGAGTTTCTAATGAAACTGGTTCTTGTGCTATTTTTATTACTTCACGTACTTTATCTAATGATAAATGCATCTTCTTAGCAAGTTCTTCTTCAGTAGGCTCTCGATTAAGTTCTAGTGTTAATTGTCTTTGAAATCTAGATAATCTATTAATTGTTTCTACCATATGTACTGGTACACGTATTGTTCTTGCTTGATCTGCTATTGCTCTTGTTATAGCTTGCCTTATCCACCAAGTAGCATAAGTAGAAAACTTATATCCTTTAGTAGCATCGAATTTTTCTACTGCTTTCATAAGTCCAATATTACCTTCTTGTATCAAATCAAGAAATAACATTCCTCTACCTACATATCTCTTAGCTATTGATACTACTAAACGAAGATTAGATTCTGCTAATTTATTTTTAGCTTCTTCATCACCAGCAACAATTCTTTTAGATAATTCTGTTTCTTCTTCCAAAGTAAGCAAACTAATTTTACCTATTTCTTTTAGATACATTCTAACAGGATCACTAATTGTTAATTCTTTTGCCAAGGTACTATCTTTAAGTAACTCATCAAAATCTCCTGTAGCATCTTCCGCATCTTCTTCTCCAGCCATCTCTTCATCTGTAACAACTTGAATATTAGCTTCCATTAAACTATTATATAAATCATCTAATGAATCACTATCTAAATCAAGTCCTTTTAATGAAGTAGCCAATTGCTCATAAGTAATATATCCTGAAGCTTTTCCTTTTTTAATTAATTCTTTCTTCCTATCTTCATATGTTTTAATTTCTTCTATCATTGTTTCACTCCCTTTAATGATAACATTTCACTTAGTATTTTCGCTTGCTTAAGTGGATCTTTTTCTTCTTTCATTTGTTTTTCTAATTCCTGTGTTTTCTTCTTAACTGGATAAGAATTTATTACACTAATATAATCATCAATCTCTTCATCAGTATACGTACCATCTATATCTATTGTCATTATATCTTTAAATAAAATTAATACTTCTTGATTATCTGCTATATAACTAATAAAATCTGCTACATTAAAACTTTTATATTTTCTATAATAATAAATAATTTCATTAGCTAATACTCTAATATTTTGATTAGGGAAAAATGTAACTTTATTAGAAACCATATTAATTATCTTCTCATCTTTTAACATATAGTAAATAAGCATTCTTGAAGCTTTATCATATTGATTAAGTTTTTCCTTCTTAATCTCATAATGTACTTCCTTCTTCTCTTCTTTATTTCTCAAACTATCATATTTATCTTTTAAGACATTATAATTAATATTAAATTCTGAAGCCATCTTATTTAGCGTTAAATCTCCTAGTATTAAATCATTACTTGAAGCTAACTCACGAATAGACTCATCTATATATTTAGCTACATCCTCAAGATCATTTAAATTCTTATCACTTTTATGTAATCTCATTAAGAATTCTACTGCATTATCAGGATTATCTATCTTACTTTTAAAACTATCTTCTCCATATTTTAATATATATTCATCTGGATCTAAATCTTCTGGTAATCTTACTACTTTAGGAACTACATCTATTTCTTTAAATACATTAATAGCACTAGTAGTAGCTTCTTCTCCAGCCTTATCTCCATCAAAACATAATATTATATTATTAGCCATTTTCTTAAGAAGATTAGCATTCTGTTTAGTTAAAGCAGTTCCCATTGTAGCTACACAATTAGTAATACCTACTGTATTAGCCCTAATAACATCCATAAAACCTTCCATAACTATAATAGCTTCATTCTTCTTAAGTTGTTCTTTAGCATTATGATAATTATATAATATAGTACCTTTTTTAAATAACACTGTCTCTTTTGTATTGATATACTTACTACTATCCTTCGTATTATATATTCTACCCGAAAAAGCTACAATATTTCCTTCTAAATCATATAATGGAAAAATAATTCTATTAACAAACAAATCCATTCCATTATCATTACTAAGTCCCATATCATTTAAATTCTTTAAAGAATATTTTTTAGCTAATAAATAATCGGTTAATGATACTTTAGGTAAAGCTAACCCAATCTTAAACTTCTTTATCGTATCATTATCTATCTTTCTTTTTTCTAAATACTCTCTAGCATTTTTACCTAAAGATGTATTCAAGTTATTTTGATAAAATTTGCATGATAAATTATAAATATCATAGTAATCTGCATACTTATTATTATTCTTACTTATACTATTACCTAGGTTATATCCTACTTTACTACCAAGTAATCTAACTGCATCATAAAATCCGATATGTTCATAATCAGCAACAAAAGTAAATACGTTACCAGTTGCTCCGCAAGAAAAGCAAGTAAATATTTGTTTATCTGGTGATACACTCATACTTGGGGAATGATCATCATGAAATGGACATACTCCAAAGTAATTTTTTCCACGTTGTGTTAGAGGTAAATAATTTGATATAACCGAAACAATATCTACTTTATTTCTTATTTCATTTATCATTTCATTGGTGATATTCATTTTTTATCCCCTCCAATAGTGATATTCAAAGGAAACTCCTAGATTACTTTTATTTTTATTAACTTTTTGTTAATTTTACACAAATTTGACACTTTTTCTATTTTATCAACATTGCATCTCCAAATGAGAAGAAACGATATTTTTCTTTTACTGCCTCCTCATAAGCCTTCAAAATAATCTCTTTTGAAGCAAATGCTGATACTAACATTATAAGTGTTGACTTAGGTAAATGAAAATTAGTAATCAGTGCATCTATCCCTTTAAATTCATATCCTGGATAAA
This sequence comes from uncultured bacterium, assembly GCA_905215635.1. The sequence goes on from CAJMQX010000052.1 coordinate 3,576, forward strand.
TAAAGATATCTGTCCAACCAGAACACTCCCTAAATTCTCCATATTTTGTCATTATTGTCTCTATTGTTCTAGTAGATGTCGTTCCTACTGCTACTATTCTCTGACCATTCTTCTTAGCCATATTTAAAGTATCTGCTACTTCCTTAGACATTGAATAAAATTCACTATGCATCTTATGTGTTGTAACATCTTCTACATTAACCGGTCTAAAAGTACCAAGACCAACATGAAGTGTTATATAACATATCTTTATTCCTTTATCTTCTATTCTCTTTAATAAATCTTTAGTAAAATGAAGTCCCGCTGTAGGAGCTGCTGCTGATCCAATATTCTTAGCATATACTGTTTGATATCTATCTTTATCTTGAAGCTTCTCTTTTATATAAGGAGGTAAAGGCATACTACCAAGCTTATCTAATATCTCATAAAATATTCCCTTATAAGAAAATCTAATATGTCTAATTCCTTCATCAAATATACCTACGCATTCTCCCTTAAGAACTCCATCTCCAAAAGACACAACTGTTCCTATTTTCACTCTCTTAGCAGGTTTAACTAAACATTCCCATAAATCATCATTAATATTCTTAAGAAGCAACAATTCTATTACTGCTCCTGTATCTTCCTTAGTACCTATTATTCTAGCAGGTAATACCTTAGTATCATTAAGTACTAATACATCATCTTTATCTAAATAATTAATAATATCATAAAACTTATCATGAGTAATTTCTCCAGTCTTACGATCTAATACCATTAATCTAGATTCATCTCTTTTTTCTAATGGTGTTTGAGCTATTAATTCTTCAGGTAAATAATAATCAAAATCATCTGTTTTCACACTATACCACTTCCAAACTGCAATATATTATAACACAAAGTATACCCAAGGTAAACTATAAATTAGAAAAAACTATTCATGTTTTATATGAATAGTCTCTACTATATACTTTAATTAACCATCACACTGCGAAAGCCATAATGGCTTACAGCTCCTCCAGAAGTGTCCCGTAGCCAAAAGCACCAGCCCCAACATCAATAATATACCTGCCTCCTCGTAAAAGCCACGAACTATTTGACGAAACAAAGACATTAGTATCACTATACCAATTATTTGTTTCTGATAAGCTTTGCCCATAACATATTCCACCATTACATGCAGTTAACATATCAGTTGTGGTATATTTATCATAATATTTACTATCATGCATTGCAGAAAAACCAGAACTACCTATCGTATCGTTATAGTTTCCCATTACTCTTTCCCACGACCCGCCAGACATATCAAATATTCCTAATATATTTCCCGTTGTACTCTGAGGATACTCTGATACACTTCCATATACAATTTCACAATTAGTACTAGAACTAGCATTAGCTGTATTTGCACCACATCCTGTTATGAAGTTACTATTATTGTTTAATCTTATCTCACTATTTATACCATATTTAGAATGTGATAAGTATGCTGCTGCTCCCCATTCACTATTCTTCATCATATGACTATCTGTTTTAGAAGAATTTATACCATACGTTGTATCACCTAACAATTGTGCAGTAGCAAATTGTGTTGACACATTTTGATTTCTTAATGAAGTTACATTAGGCTTAATCGTTGGACTATCTACTGTACCCGTTGTTTCAAATTTTCCTACCCATATACCATTAAGTTCTGTATCTCCAAATGTAAATGCCGGATGTGTTAAGTATTCACCTATTTGTGTACCATTAGATTTATTATCATATTTATTTTGTAAATTTATCTCTATTTCTTGTTCTTTACCAGTAGCACTAGTACCCGTTTCCCATATCTTATATTCATATCTTGGTACATATACATAATAAGCTAAAATATCATCTTCTGGTATTATAACTCCTTTATTATTTTTATATTCTTCTCTACTTCCATCTTTAAAATCAAAACTAAATAATAAATTACTATTAGTTATACTACCATTATAATTATTACTAACTTCTTTATCAGTTAATGCCCTATCATACATTCTTGCCTC
>CAJMQX010000053.1 GCA_905215635.1 uncultured bacterium
GTAATAATTCATCATCTATAACGTAAGGCTTTAAAGTTATTTGTATATTATTAATATTACCTATTGTTAAAACTAATGCTGTTTCTTTACTTTTACATGTTAGCCAAGCATAGGTTCCTATTAATATAAATACCCCAAAAAGTACCCCATAAATTCCATACATAATCTTCTTTTTGCTCATCATACACTTCCTTAAAAAATCCTCAAGTATTCTACTTGATAATTCTTAAAAAGTGTTATAAGCCCTTGAAAACATTGACTTTGTATGATTTTTTAAATAATTTTAATAATAACTTTTTCTTCTAAAAATATAACTATGAATATTGCATAATCCCTTTATTTATAGTATAATTTAATCATAGTACAAAATAATAAAGTAGAATACTTTATAACTTTTTAAATAGAAAAAAGATATCATTACTCGGAGTGATATCTTTTATACTTTTTCTTTTATATAATCATTAATCATTTTACTTGATATTGATAGTTCATTATTAAACTTATCCATTTTATCAAGATATTCAAGGTATACTTGCTTATTATTTAGAACGGTTTCTAAATCTTTTATTTGGTGATCTATTTCTTTATATGATGGATCACCTATATTTTCTAGATGTGTAGCTTTTTTTTCTAATTCTTTTATTTTATCTATTATTTCTTTTATTTCTTCATCTTTACTAAGAATATCTTCTATTTGACGATATTCTTTATAGAGAGGACTATTTTCGATTGAATTGAATAACCTTTCTAAGCTAGTTTCTAGGTTCATAGATACCATCCAAACTCCATGTCTTAACGTTAGTTATTTTTACAGGAACTATTTTTCCTAGACATTCTTCGCCACATTCTACATTTACTAATTTCATATTATCAGTATATCCAGCATATTTACCTGATTTTTCTGATGGCTCTGTTATTAATACTTGAACTACTTTATCTTTCATTTTTTGATTGCTTTCTAGAGCGTATTTGTTAATTAGTTCATTTAATCTAGCTAAACGTTCTTTCTTTTCTTCTTCTTTTGTATCATCTTTCATAAGAGCAGCTGGTGTTCCTTCTCTCTTTGAGAAAATGAATGTATATGCTAAATCATATTTTACAGTATTAACAATATCAAGTGTCTTTTTGAAATCTTCTTCTGTTTCTCCTGGAAAACCTACGATAATATCAGTAGTGATACTAACATTAGGAATTTTATCACGTAATTTATTTACTATTTCTAGATATTCAGCGGTAGTATATTTTCTTCCCATTAATTTTAAAATACGATCTGAACCTGATTGAATTGGTAAATGAATATAAGGCATAATGTTTTCACATTCACTGATAACATCAATCATCTTATCAGTAAAATCCCAAGGATGACTAGTTACAAATCTAATACGAGGAATACCAGTTTGGCTTACTTCTCCTAGTAAGTCGGCAAAGTCATAATTATCAGCAAAATCTTTACCATATGCATTAACATTTTGACCTAGAAGAGTTACTTCTTGATATCCATTATTGTATAATTCTCTTACTTCATCAATAATGTCTTGGTGATTTCTACTTCTTTGTTTACCACGAGTATATGGAACAATACAGTAAGTACAGAACTTATCACAACCATATTGTATATTTACCCAAGCTGTATACTTGCTATCTCTTTTAACAGGGATATTTTCATAAACATTTCCTTCAATACTATAAACTTCACGTACAGTATTTTCTTTATTTAGATATTCTGAAATATATTTTGGTATTTTATGATAGTTATGAGTTCCACATATTATATCTATCCATTTGTAATCTTTAATTTTATTAACTAGACCTTCTTCTTGAGCCATACAACCGCAGAAGATGACAATAATGTCATTGTGGGTTTCTTTTAGATGTTTGATACGGCCTAACATTCCTTCTGCTTTATTATGAGCATTTTCTCTAATGGCACAAGTATTAACAATTATTACGTTAGCGTCATCCATCTCTTCAGTTTTGGTATAGCCAATATCTTCCATAATACCAGAAATATATTCACTATCATGGACATTCATTTGACATCCATAAGTTAAAATTAAATATTTCTTATCTTTACCAATAAGATCTCCATCATAGTCATCATAGATAATCTTACATTCACTTTTACCTCTAGTTTTAGCTTCTAACATATTAGGTAAATTCATACTTCTCACTTCCTTTAATAATTCTATTTATATTTAAAGCAGGTGGTTTCATGGTCATTAATTATACCAATAGCTTGTAAATATGAATAGATAATAACGGTACCGACAAAGCGCATACCTCTTTGATATAGATCTTTACTTATTTCGTCTGATATAGAATTATGAGTTTGAAATAAGTCTGTTGTATTTTTTATTATTTGATTATTAGTAAAATGCCAAATATAGTTAGAGAAACTATGATATTCTTCTTTGATATTTATAAATATTTTGGCATTTTTAATCATGGCTTTTATTTTTAATTTATTTCTTATAATATTTTTATTTTGAAGTAATTCTTCTATTTTAGTTTCGTCATAATTAGCTATTTTTTGATAATCAAAATCATCTAAAGCTGATTTAAAATAAGTTCTTTTATTTAAGATACATTCCCATGATAGTCCTGCTTGAAAAGACTCTAGTATTAGCATTTCGAATAGATACTTATCATCATGACTAGGTACAGACCATTCTTCATCATGATATTTAACATATAGGGGGTTATCTAGATTAACCCATTTACATCTTTTCATAGTTATTAATTATTCTGTTTAGATCTTTCAATAGTTTTATAGTCTTCTATGAATTCTTTTTTGTATTCAAGGAAACGGTCTTCTTGAATAGCTATACGAATATTTTCCATTATTCTTATTAAAAATCTTAGATTATGAATGGATAGTAAACGTTGACCTAGAGTTTCTTCTGCTACTAATAAGTGACGAATATAGGCTTTAGTATAATTTTTGCAGCATTCGCAATCACAACTAGTATCTACTGGAGTAAAATCTTCTTTATATTTAGCATTTTTTAGATTGATTTTGCCATATTTAGTAAAGGCATGTCCATGGCGAGCTAATCTAGTTGGATGAACACAGTCAAACATATCAACACCACGTTCAACTCCTTCAAATAAATCGAATGGTTCTCCTACTCCCATTAGATATCTTGGTTTATCTTCTGGAAGGTATTTGATTGAATAGTCGATCATTTTATACATAGTTTCTTTATCTTCACCAACAGAAGTTCCACCAATAGCATAACCATCAAAATTCATTTTAACAATTTCTTCAGCACTATGTCTTCTTAAATCTTCATATTCTCCGCCTTGAACAATACCAAACAATGATTGTCTTTCATTATTGAAAACAGCTTTTCCACGTTTAGCCCATCTAAGTGTTCTTTCAACACTATTTTTACAATATTCATAAGTAGCTGGATATGGAATGCATTCATCAAAACTCATAGCAATATCACTATCTAGTTTATTTTGAATCATAATACTTTTTTCTGGAGTTAATAAGAGTTTCTCACCATTGATATGGCTTTTAAAAACTACACCTTCTTCAGAAATATTTTTAGGCTTAGCTAGGGAGAATACTTGAAAGCCACCACAGTCAGTTAAGATAGGACCATCATAGTGCATAAACTTATGAAGTCCACCAGCTTTATCTACTACATCTTCACCTGGACGAAGCCATAAATGATAAGTGTTAGCAAGAATAACACCTGCTTTTATTTCTTTTATTTCACGGTAGTCTAAAGTTTTTACAGTAGCCTGAGTACCTACAGGCATAAACATTGGAGTTTCATATTTTCCATAGTTTGTTTCTAAGGTTCCATATCTAGCATTAGTAGATTTATCTTGATGTAATAATTCGTATTTTACTTTCATATATATCACAACTTTCTATTTTGTTAAAAGAAGAAAAGTGAGATATTTTATCTTCTTTTCTTTAACATGGCTCTAGATATTCTGATAGAGTCAATTATTGGTTTATAATTACTATGTCTTGCTTCTAAATATACTGTTCTTGTAGGGAGTTGTTCTAATTTCACTTTGTTTTTTACCATGGTTACTAAAACATTCATTTCATATTCAAAACCAGTTCCAGGAATTTCTAACATCATAGGAACTACTTCGTTAGTGAAAGCTCTTAATCCAGATTGAGTATCTCTTAGATAAGTTCCATATAAATGATAGAAAACGAATGATGATAATTTATTACCAAACTTATTTAGTTTTGGTACTTTATCACTTTCAAAGTTTCTACTTCCTAAGACAAAATTATGAGAGATTAACATTTCACTACTTACACGTAAGATATCATTAATGGAATGTTGACCATCACAGTCAAGAGTAACAACACCTTTATATTTATCCATAAAATGTTCTTGATAATATTTAATTCCAGTTTTTAAGGCACATCCTTTACCCATATTTTTATCATGAGTTATAATATGACATTTCTTGTCTTTTTTAATTTGATTAAAGATTTCTTTATTTTCACTACCATCATCGACGATGATTATATGTTCATAGTTATATTCAAATAATTCTTCAATTACTTTTAGAAGTGTTTCATCTGGATTATATGATGGTATTATAGGTATGCAGCGCATTTTTATCCCCCTTCGGTATATATCTCCACTACGGTTTGGTATATTTTTTCCACCACGTATTAGTATATCATAATTTTTATATTTTTTATATCTTTTATGAATAATTAATTAGTTATTTTTTCATAAATAGCTTCTAGAATTATATCTTTAGTTATAGGAGTGCTTTTTTCAAATTTTTCTCCGGATAAAGACCAATATTTAAAGGTATAACCTTCTTTAGTTGGAATTGGTAAATCTTCTAAGGTAGTACCACTTTCAATCATTTTAACGTTTATTTGATTTCCTCCCATACTATTAAAGGTTACTTTTACGTAATCTATAGGAGCCCACTGAGCTTTTAGAGTAGTATCTTCTGTTATTTTTTTAGAGAAATCAAATTCTTTATCGTCCTTAGTTGTCCATCTTACAAAGTGATAACCAAACTTAGTAGGAGTGGCTGGTTCTTTTAAGTAAGAATTTTCTTCTATTTCTTCATTAAGAGTACCCGATCCACCATTTAGGTCATAAGTTATAGTAAGATAGTCTTTTTTAAATTTAGCAATTAATACTAAATCTTTATCAGGAATAGTATCAAAATTATATAGTTCATTACCAATATACCAGCCTAAGAAGGTATATCTATCTTTTTTAGGATCTTTTGGTCTTTCTATTTTTTCGCCAACTTTTACATTTTGAGTTTTTATTTCACCATCAATATTAAAAGTTATTACATGATAATCTATTACTTCAGGAGTTTCAGTATATTTAGGAGTAATAGTAATATTTTCATATATGGGATCTGTTTCATTTATGTATGTTCCATCTTTTACCCAAGATACAAAGATATAACCTTCTTTTTCAGGAATAGCAACGTTTTCTAAGTTATCCCCTTTTTTGATAGTTAATTCTTGTAATAATGAGCCATCAGATGACACTATACGTACTTTATAATGATGATTATT
>CAJMQX010000054.1 GCA_905215635.1 uncultured bacterium
GTATCTTATATAAATTTATCTCATATATCTAGTAGTATCTTTAATAAGTTTTTAACCCAAGGACTATTTATGATAACAATAAGTCTTATCTGTTTAATTATCTATGAGTTAATTATTTATATATATCGAAAAAAGGGCTTAACTATTGCTAGTTAAGCTCTTTAAATTTAATAAATAATTCTTCGGTAAGTTCTAGCTCCGTCAAACATAGGTGCTATTACAATACCGGTACTACTAGTGCCTGCATGGATCATTAATCCATTACCAACATATATTCCTGCATGTCCGTAATAGTAGGTAACCAAATCACCTGGTAATAGTTCATACTCGTTAACTGGTGTTCCTATATATAACTGACTTATGGCAGATCTTGGTAATTGATATCCAAAGTTGCTATAAACACTCATGGTAAACCCCGAACAATCTGTTCCATTAGTTAAAGATGTCCCTCCATAAACATAAGGATTACCTAGAAAGTTTTTTGCAAAAGCGACTATATTATTTCTTAAATTAATCTTATCTTCTTCTGTAAGAAGACTATTTTTTAAATTGTTGTTATTGTTCATTTCTTCTATACCACCACCATAATATACTGTACTGTATATTACTGGTTTAGGTTTTTCTAAGATATTAATCTTTGTTGTAATAGTATTCTCATTATTTCCACCATCAACTGCTTTAATACTAACTTCGACTTCACCGCTAATTGAAGTATCTACTTCATTATCAAATGTAAGCTTACATGAAGAAGCATCAACACAATCAACAACATCATAAGGACTTATCTCACTATAATAATCAAATGTTGTATTTTCTTTAACTATAAGTACTGGTTTAATAGTATCTACTACGCTAATTTTAGCTTTAACATTAGTAAGTTTACTATATAAATACGTTGGATCATTATATACTAAATAGTATGAATATGTTCCAAGAGTAGTTAAATGACCATCCTTATCTTGAGGAGCATTAGTTTCAATTGTTAAATTACTATCTGCTAAAACTCCCATATAATTAATAATATCTTTTGGTAATTTATCTCCAACTTCTACTACGATATCATCCATCTTGTAATAAATCCCTTTATCATAATAAGAACCACTCAAGAAGGTCAAACATATCATTAGTATGATTGGAAAAATACAATAACCAACAATTTTTTTATTCAATTTTCTTAAATAACACCGTTCATCTTTCATAAGCATCACGTTATTTAGAATAACACATTTCCCTATCTAAGTCAAATATTTTTTACACTTGCTTGACACCATGTAAGCTAATCCCTTTATTTATAAGGCTTCGCAAAAATCATCTTATTGACACTTTTTTCTCACTAATATATTCGTATTTTCATTAAAAATATATTCATTATGACCTAAACGATATAAATTGGGTATAATTCTATCTAAATTAAACTTATATTTTCTTACTAATGGCAAAAATTCTTCTAATCTATCGTCTGCTACTGTAACAAGAGGTTTATCTGTATCAAGCCACTTAAGTCCTTCTTCCATTAGTATTGATCCAATTCCTAACTTTCTAAAGTCTTTCTTCACATAAATTGTACAAACTTTCTTCTCATCTATATCCTTCTTAAGAAATATAATTCCTACAATATCATAATTATTTATTGCTAACAAAATATTTCTCTTTGGAGTATTTATTCCATTTATCATCTTCTCATAATACCAATCATGATAATCTTTATATATATCTAGACTATCTTTAGTAATATCATATATATATTTTACAATACTATCAAAATTATCTTTCCGAATATAATCTTTCAAACTTTTAATAAATATCATTATATCACTATCCTTAGTATCATCACCCATATACAAATAAATACTCATAATACAAATATATATAACATAAGTACTAAACATTAATACATATTATAAAGTTCTAAAATAGAAAGTCAAGTAAATTTTTATTCATTTTTACTAAATCACTGCATACTCTTTATTGAAAGGATTGATTATATGAAAAAAATAGTACCATTTAATAATGTTTTAACTTTTAATACTGATATTCGTGAAATAACTGCCATTTCTTTAGAGCCTAATATTAATATTGAATCAGATCTTATAAGTGGTGAGTTTAATATTACTGGGGAATATAAAATAACTGATGGACAACTTGAAAGAGAAAAGTTTTCTTTTGAACTTCCTTTTGATATAGCACTAAGTACTGATTATGATCGTAATACCTTAGTAGTAGATATTGATGATTTTCGTTATGAAATAGTAGAAAGAAATAAACTAAAAGTAAATATTGATTTGTATATTGATGGTGAACCACTTCCTATTACTGAAGAGCGTCATGAAGCATCATCTGCTATAGATAATGAAGACACTAGCACTATCCTAGAAACACCAGATAAAGAAGACTCTGAAAAGTTACCAAAATTGCCTAAAGAAGAAGCCCAATCTGAACCAACACCTGTTTCTAAAAGAATCGATCTCTTAGAAGATATGCTAAGTAATAAAGAAGAAAATAAAGATAATGAGGAGAATAATGTGAATATAAATATAAATAATACTAACGAAAATGTAAATGTAAATACTAACGAAAATACTAATACTAATGAAAACATTGATATATTTAACAATTTTAGTGAAGATGAAAATTATGTTACCTATAGAGTATATCGTATAACAGAAACTGATACTATCGATAAAATATTAGAAACTTATAGTATTACTAAAGAAGAGTTAGCTAAATATAATGATATCGAATCCCTAAAACCAGGAGATAAATTATTAATACCTGCTAACAATAATTCTAATGATAAATAAAATAACTCTTAAAAATAGTGTTAAAATAATTGATAATAAATATGTAGTTAAGAAAAGAAAAAAAGATCTAGATAATGTATATAATTATTTATTATCCCGATCTTTTGATTATTTTCCAGAAATAATTAAAGAAGATAAAGACACTATTACTTATAAATATATTTCTGATTTAGAAGAACCTAAAGAACAAAAAATAACTGATATGGTAAATCTTATCAGTTTACTTCATAATAAGACTACTTTTTATAAAGAAGTAGATTTAGATAATTATAAATATATTTATGAATCTATTAATAATCAAATAGAAGATACTTATAAATATTATAATTTTCTAATTGAAAATATTAATAATGAAGTATATATGTCTCCCTCAAGTTATCTTATTGCTAGAAATATAACTATTATCTATAATGCCCTAAGATATTCTAAAGATAGTATTGAATCTTGGTATCATCTAATAGAGAATAATCGCCGTGTAAGAGTAGTTACCACTCATAATAATCTAAAATTAGAACATTACTTAAAATATGAAAAACCATATCTCATTAGTTGGGATAGAGCCAGTATTGATATGCCTATCTTTGATTTAGTATCTTTATATAAGAACCATTATCTAGATTTTGAATTTAGTGATTTATTAAAAATATATCTAAGTAAATATCCTCTATCAGAAGAAGAATTACTATTATTTCTAACTATTATATCTATTCCTGATAAAATAGAGTATAATGAATCTACATATCAAACTGTCCTAAAAATAAGAAGAGTAATAGATTATATTTATAAAAGTAGAGAATTAGTTAAAGAGTATGGCAAAAATATTCAAAGTGAACCCAAAAGTTCTAACTAAGGACAGAATATTGTATAAAAGAGTAGACAAATAAAAGTCATAAATTCACAAAATAAAACTAAAACATTAATAAAGCAAGGTAAAATCAAGGTAATAATAAACTGATAAAAAATAATTATTACAAGAGCAATACATATTAATAAGAAGATTAGTTTAAGACCGATAAAAAATCTAAATATATTAAAAAAATTATTCAACATACTAGGTCACCTAGTATAAAATATGCCAAAATTACTATTTTGTGTATGAATTATAAGGAAAAAAGTTATTTTGTGCTTGACAAACATAAATATCTATAATATAATCTATAACGAAGAAACGGAAAGTAGATGTATTTATCTCACCTGATTAGCTAACTAATAGGTAAAAAGCCAATATATATAAGCAATAAAATGTTATTATAATTATTAGGTGAATAGATGAATACAGGTATAGTTTCTGTATTCATTTTTATATGTGGAGGTGTTATTTATAACAAAGGAAAGGGAAAACCCAATTAATGAACAAATAAGGGCAAAAGAAATGATGGTTATTGGACCTAACGGCGAACAACTTGGTGTAAAATCAAAACAAGATGCACTAACTTTAGCAAAGTATGCTGGCTTTGATTTAGTATTAATGAGTGATAGTGCTAATCCACCAGTATGTAAGATTATGGACTATAACAGATTTAAGTATGAAAAGAAAAAGAAAGCCAAAGACGCGCTAAAGAAACAAAGAGAAGCAATCGTTGAGACAAAAGAGTTTAGATTATCAATTACCATTGATGTTCACGATTTTAACACACGAGTAAAAAATGCTAGAAAAAATTTAGAAAAAGGTGCAAAAATAAAAGCAAGTATTAGGTTTAAAGGACGTCAAATTTCACATCCAGAACTTGCAAAAGATGTACTTATTAGATTCAGTGATGAACTTTCTGATATTGCAGATATAGAAGTTATGCCTAAATTAGAAGGCCGTAGTATGTATATGCAACTAACACCTAAAAAGTAAAAGGAGATATAGTATGACAAAAGTAAAGAAAAATAAAATGAAAACTCACAAGGGTATGAAAAAAGTATTCAAAGTAAGAAAAAGTGGCAGTATCGCTATTCCAAAACAAGGAATATTACATAATACTGGTAAAAGAACTGCTAAAACAAATAGACAAAAAAGAAATGGTAATGAATTACACAAATCAGATTACAAAAGAATTAAAGATTTAATATAGGAGGACGAAAATGACAAGAGTTAAAGGTGGCACTATTGCACGTGCAAGAAGAAAAAAAGTATTAAAAGAAGCTAGAGGATATTTTGGAAGTAAACACAGATTATATAAAACAGCTCATGAACAATTAATGCATTCAGGACAATATGCATACAGAGATAGAAGACAAAACAAGAGAAACTTCAGAAAATTATGGATTGCCAGAATTAATGCTGCATGTAGAGAATTCGAAATTAGTTATTCAAAATTCATTAATGGTTTAAATAAAGCTGGTATCGCTGTTAACAGAAAAATGTTATCAGAATTAGCTATTGATAACAAAGAAGCTTTCGGAGATTTAGTTACAATCGCTAAAGATGCTCTAAATGGAAAAGCTTACACTCCAAAAACAGTAGCAGCTAAAAAAGATGAAGAAGTTGTAACTGAAAAGAAAGAAACTGCAAAAAAAGCTCCAGTTGAAAAGAAAGAAACTGCTAAAAAAGAAACAACTACAAAAAAGGCTTCAACAACTAAAAAAGCAACTGCTGCAAAAAAAGAAAGTAAGTAATAAAATTAGATTAGTAAGACTATTCTTATTAATCTTTGTATACTTGTCAATGATGTGAAACAAAATTTATAAAAAATTAATTCAGTATAAT
>CAJMQX010000055.1 GCA_905215635.1 uncultured bacterium
AAACAAGTAGACATCTTAAAAGAACTTCTAGCTAATGAAAAAATATTAATATCTAAAACTTCTTCTAGTATTGAAACTCTCTTAAAAAAAGACTTAGTAAAATATATTTATGAAGAAATAAATCGATATAAAAGTAATTTTACTGGAAGATATAAACCAGTTACGTTAAATGAAATGCAAGAGAGTGTTGTAAACAAAGTAAAGCTAAATACTTTTAAGCCATATTTATTATATGGAATTACTGGTAGTGGTAAAACTGAAGTATATATGGAACTTATCGATAGGGTAATACATCAAGGAAAAACTGCTATCATGTTAGTACCAGAAATAAGCTTGACACCACAAATTGTTGATCGTTTTGTAACCAAGTTCGGTAGTGATATTGCTATTTTGCATAGTGGTTTAAATGAATACGAGAAGTATGATGAATATCGAAAAATACTATCTGGTAAAGTAAAAATAGTTGTTGGAGCTCGTAGTGCCATTTTTGCTCCTTTAAAAAATATTGGCATCATTGTTATTGATGAAGAACATACTAGTACTTACAAGCAAGATAATAATCCAAGATATCATGCTAGGGATGTAGCTATGCTAAGAGGAAAGTATCATCAATGTCCGATCATTCTAGGCAGTGCCACTCCTTCATTAGAATCTTTTGCTAGAGCATTAAATAATGTATATGAATTATTAACTCTAACAAAACGTGCTGGATCTGGTAGTCTACCAAGTATTGAAATAGTAGATATGAAAGAAGAATCTCGTAGTGGTAATTTTGTCCTATCAAAAGTTTTAATTGATAAAATATGGTCAAGACTTAGAAAAAATGAACAAGTAATTCTTCTTCTAAATAGAAGAGGATACTCATCAATGTTAACTTGCCGTGATTGTGGTAATGTCATAAAATGTCCTAATTGTGATATTTCTCTTACTTATCATAAAAGTAGTAATACTAATCGTTGTCATTACTGTAATTATAGCATTAAAAATGTAAATAAATGTCCTGTATGTGGTAGTAGCAATATGAAAGATTATGGCCTAGGAACTGAAAAATTAGAAGAAGAACTAAATCGAATATTTAAATCTCGTGTTATAAGAATGGATATGGATACTACCAGTAAAAAAGGTATGCATGAAAAAATAATTAATGATTTTGGGGAGCATAAGTATGATATTTTATTAGGTACGCAAATGATAGCTAAAGGTCTAGATTTTCCACTAGTTACTTTAGTAGGAGTAATTAATGCTGATTCTTCCTTAAATGTTCCCGATTTTAGAAGTGCTGAAGTTACTTTTGGTTTACTATCTCAAGTATCCGGTCGTGCTGGTCGTAGTGGTTTAGCTGGAGAAGTTATTATTCAAACATATAATCCCGACCATTATAGTATCGTATATGCTAAAAATCATGATTATTATAGTTTTTATAAAGAAGAAATGAAAATTAGAAAGGCCTTAAGTTATCCTCCATATTACTACATAACACTAGTCAATATTACTAGTAAAGATTATGAATTAGGCTTCAAAGAAGCAAATAAAATAGGGGACTACTTAAGAAAAAATTTAAATCCAGATACCAAAGTATTAGGCCCTTCGATGGCCAATATCTTTAAAATGAATAATATTTATCATTATCAATGTATTATTAAATATAAGTATGATAATAATTTAAATAAAGTTTTAACTAATATAGATGAAATGTATAAGATTAATAATAAAGTAGATGTATCTATAGATGTAGATCCAATAAGGGTGTGATAAAATGCAAGTATTAATTGAAAAACTAGATCATAGTGGTAATGGTATTAGTTATCATAATGGGAAAATTATCTTTATTCCTAAAGCAATACCAGGTGATATCTTAGATATAGAAATAACTAATAGTTATAAGAAATATGATATAGGTAAAATTAAAAAAATAATAAAATCTAGTGATAAATTAATAGCTCCTAAATGTCCATACTATTATACTTGTGGAGGCTGTAATATTAGTAATTTATCTTACCAAGAGCAACTAAAATTCAAAGAAGATAAAATTATTAATATCTTTAAAAAATATCTAGATAAAGATATAGCACCTAGAGTTCTTGGTAGTAAAAAAGATTTTGAATATAGAAACAAGATTACATATCATGTAAGTAATGGATTAATAGGATTAGTTGACATAGATAATAATTTCCTTAAAATAGATAAATGCCTATTAGTTAGTCCTAAAGTAAATGAATTAGTATTATTACTTCAAAAAGAAGATTTATCCAAAGTAAGTAAAATTGTCATTCGTGAATGTAATAATGGCCTTATTCTTAGTATTACTGGGAATATGAAGATAGAAAATTTAAAAAAATTATGTATAGAAATATATTTAAATAATGAGAAAAAATATTCTAAAGAAGAAGGATATTTATATATAGGTAATTTAAAATATCGAGTATCAGATAAATCTTTCTTTCAGATAAATACTAGTAATATAGCTACTTTATATAATGAAATTATCAAATATGGAGAATTTACTGGCAAAGAAAAAGTAATAGATTTATACTGTGGAGTAGGAAGCATTAGTTTATATGTTTCTAAATATGTTAAAAGTATCCTAGGAATAGAAATAGTTAAAGAAGCAATCGAAGATGCTAATTATAATAAAGAACTAAATAATATAGATAATGCAACTTTTATATGTAGTGATGTATCAAAAGTTATTGATGATAAATTAGAATGTGACACCTTAATAGTAGATCCACCAAGAGCTGGCCTAGATAAACATACAAAAAGTGTTATCAATAATTCTAATATCAAAAAAATTATATATGTATCATGTGATCCTATGACTTTAGTAAGAGATCTTAAAGATCTTGATATGTATAATCTTGAAAAAATAAGTATAGTTGATATGTTCCCTCAAACATGCCACGTTGAATGTGCTTCAGTACTACATCGAAAAAAAATTGAAAAATAAGACTTTTTGATTTTTACTCAAAATAAAAAAAACGATATTTTGAATAAAATCGTGTAAAAAATTGAAAATAATCAAACGGTTATCTGAGTATGATATGTACATGACGCTGATATAAATGGGATAGTGAAACATATACTAATTAAAATATTTATAAGGGGATGATAGAAATATGCACGAAAGCAATATATTATTATATGAAACTGATGAAGGCAAAATTAATGTAGATGTAATATTGAAAGATGAAACAATATGGTTAACTCAAAAGAGTATGAGTGAACTTTTTGATGTTAATGTTCCCGCAATTAATAAGCATTTAAATAATATATATGAAGAGAAAGAACTTAATAAAAATTCAACTATTTCCAAAATGGAAATAGTTCGAAAAGAAGGAAATAGGAATGTTAATAGAGAATTAGAATTTTATAATTTGGATGCTATTATTGCAGTCGGATATAGAGTTAATTCTAAAAAAGCAACTAAATTTAGAATTTGGGCAACTAATATTCTGAAAGATTATATGATTAAAGGTTTTGTAATAGATGTTGATAAAATGAAAAATGGTCCTAAATTTGGAAAAGATTACTATGATGAATTATTACAAACTATTAAAGAAATTAGATTGAGTGAAAGAAGACAATATCAAAAAATAACAGATGTATTTGAAACAACCAGTATAGATTATAATAAAAATTCAGATGAAGCATATACATTTTTTAAAATAGTTCAAAACAAATTGCATTATGCTATAACTGGCAAAACAGCAGCTGAATTAATATTTGAAAGAGTAGATAGTGAAAAAATACATATGGGACTTACTAATTGGAAAAATAGTCCAGATGGGAAAATAATGAAATATGATATTAGCATTGCTAAAAACTATTTACAAAAAGATGAATTAGATAAACTAAATGATTTAACTAATTTATTTTTAGATGTTGCAGAATCTGAAGCAAAAGAGCAGAAAGTAATGACAATGAAAGATTGGATTGAAGTTGCAGATGATTTATTGAAATATAGAAAGAAGAATGTTTTAAGTGATGCCGGAAAAATTTCACATAAGAAGGCATTAGAAAAAGCAGAATACGAATATGAAAAGTTCAGAGTAAAGCAAGATCAAGAATATATTTCAAGTATGGATGAAATGTATAAAAAATATTTAGAAGAGAATAAAAAATAGTAATTTATTGAAATGTATGATTGATTATGAAAAAAACAATAAAGAGTAATTGCTGAAAAATGGAGTTGAAAAAGTATGAGAACATTGGAAATAATATTCGGACATTCTTGTTATTATACTATGAAAAATATTAATGATAATATTTTAATGTTAAATGTTTTGTTTAATATTGGAGATTTGTCTGACTATAGAAATCATAAAATTAATATACCAGAAAACTTACGTTTGGAAGATAAAAATGCTAATTTTAAGTCAGAATATAATATTATTATTGATAATATAAAGCAAAAAAATAAAATAAGGGTATGGACTGGTAGAAATGATATTTATTCATATTTGATAATGTTATATATTTGCAGTATTATAAAAGATTATAACTATGAATTATATGTTTTATATTGTGATGATTATAATAATGATTATCCATCACCTAGTGTAATGAGGGAAGAAGAACTAAAAAAATTATCTAGACTAGAACATAAATTAACAAATGAAGAAATAAATAATAATGTAAATATTTGGAACGGTTTAGTTAGTGAAAATTCTGATTTAAGAGTAATTGATTCTGGAAATGTGAAATCAGTTTCAATAGATTTTTATGATAATTTTATTATAGATACTTTAAAATCAATGGGCAAAGTTAAGATGTGCCAATTAGTTGGAAAATTAATGCAAAAAGTATACCTGCATGACACAATGTATGTCTATTTAATAAACAGGTTGATAAGTATTAATAAAATAAAAATTACATTATATAATGATGTCAGATATTTTGAAAGTTTAATAGAATATAATAAATAATCATTTGGTAAGTATAGTTATGCTTAGTATTATAACACAGTAACAGAGTATTTACTAATTAGAAACATTAATTGAAAATTGTTGTAAAAATTAATATATACCATCATTTGTTTTTAACTATTACACATAATAAACATTCAACTATTAAGTGTGCTTTATATAATAGTTAGTTATAAATAAACACATAAAAATCAACTATTAATAATTAATGAACATATAATGTCGAAACAATTTGTATGTTAGAAAAAGGGTAGAGTATGGAAAATAAAAGTATAATAGAAAATAATTTTATAATTTGGTATCTTCTTTAGCCAGTATCAAGCAAAGTCAAAAATGACTAAATAGTATTTGAATAAACAGATGAATTCCATTTTGAAAGTTTAAATCACTTAAGAATGGAATTTATTTTTATCAGTAAAATTAAATAAATAATAAAAAATTAAT
>CAJMQX010000056.1 GCA_905215635.1 uncultured bacterium
TAAAGATCATGATATCACTCTTTTAGCAGACAAATCTCTAACTAAAGAAGAATTATTAAAAGTACTAGAAGAGTTTTATCCAAAAGAAGAACAAGCTAAATATGGTGTATTAGGAATTAGAATAGAATTACTCTAATTTCTTTTAAAATTTATATAAGTATATATCAAACTCTAGTATTATTTCATTCTCTAATAAATAAAAATATTATAAAATAATCTCTTGAAAGGAGAATTTATGAAACATAAAACAATAAAAATATTTATAATTATTATCATTCTATTAATACTGTCATTTCTACTGATTAAATATCTTAAAAATAATGAATATAACACACCATTAGAAGAAATAACTCTAGAAATGAAATTAGATTTAAAAGAAGATATTGGCCTAATTATTATTGATTATGAAGTTGATGACATCAGTGGTAGTGGAGGAATATCTAATGCTAATAAAACTTTAATTAGCCATAATGATACTCTTACTTATACTTTAAATAAACAAGAATTTAATAATCTCTCTAATATAGAAAATCTAATAATTAACTTTAAGATTATTACTAAGTATATAGATCCTAATTATGAAAATATTTATCCAGAAGAATATACCAGTATTATAGCTCCAATACAAATAAAAGCTCATTATGGAGAAACTTACCACATCACAATTACTGGAGATAAAACTAATGGATATATCGCTAAATATGAATAATGTTATAGATTAAAAAAAATTTTCTAACATATAAACATATATCGTTGTATTGCATATCTAGTAAAAATTATGATACAATTATATTGATTGAAAGGTAGGCATATATGACAAATAAAACTTTAAAAGCAATAATTCTTCAAATAAAAAAATATAATTTAAAAGATTGTTTTAAAAATGAACAAGAATTAAAAGAATGGTTATCAGGATTGAATGACATTCAAATAGATAATTTTCTTAAGTTAGATATAGATTCTACTCGCGTATCAAACGTATCAAATGTCTTAATTGATAAATATATGTTATCAAAAAAAGATTATATTAAAAGAATTGAAGCTATTTCTAAGATTCAAAATGCTGATGGTTATATACATTTATTAAAAAGTGCATTAGTAAATAAAAGCTTTATAGATAGCAAATACTATTATGAAGATATTGATATGTTATCTAGAGCGGAATCAGTAAAATGTATCTTAAATGCATTAGAAAGTAAAAATTTTAATACTAGTCCATATCATCAAGAAGATATGAAACTTATAATAGAAGCAAAAGATGTTTGTAAATATGAAGATGCTTGTGGTGATGAGTTTAATCGTAGTTTTGAAGTTGAAGAAGCCTTAACTATTGTTGCTTGTAACAAAGATTCAATTAATAGCCCATATCATCAAAAAGATATGCGATTGATTGCGGAAACTGGTAGTAAATGTTTACATATAAATGACTCTTATTATGAAAGTGGACTAAATAACTTAGCAATAAATAAAGTTTCATTAAAAGATAAATATCATCGTGAAAACATGAAGTTATTAACTGAACATCCTGAATTAGATATTATGTTATACAATATGATGACTGATGAAGTTATTGTAAAATCTAAAAATTATAGAATGGAAATTGATACTATATGTTCTGCTAAAAGTTTAATAAATGCCTTAGCGCTTTATTATTACATTTTTAATCCTAGTGAGAAATATCAAGAAGATTGTTATAATGATGAAATTTTTGATACATATCGTTATAACTATATACATAAACATATGTATACAAAAACATTACATATCTCTGATAATGCCGTATATCCTGCTAATACGTATTCTAATCATCGTGAAGAAGATATGAGAAATAGGATAAAATATAATAGATTAAAAGAACTAGAAGAATATAAATATTTACGTAGTATTGAAATAATCAAAAAAGCTCCAGATGATATTGTATTACATATAGTTTCACTACTAATGAATCCTGCCTTTTATTTACATTCATCATACGAATTAGATATTGAATTATTATTATCTATTCCAAATGAACATTTCGATTTACTTTATGAATGTATGAATGATAGTGCTTTTTTAACAAATCCATATCATAACTATGCTGTTTCCTTAATTGCCAAGTCTAAAAATCAAACGAAAGTTACCCTTTTAACAAAAATAATATTTAACAATAATAAAGAAAATATTTTGTTTGATTTAGATTATGTATACAATATGGATGATTCCGTTTTAGAAAAGAAAATTATAAAATTAAAAAGAATATTATTTTCTAATACAATGAGTAGTGAAGAACATAAACGTCAATTATTAAATTTTGATAATGAAGAACTTACTCCAGAAGTATTTGATAGTGTTAGTGCATTTATGAATGATATCCTAGAGTCTAATGACAATGATGAATTAATAGTATTAACAAAGAATAATGACCAAGTCAAAAATGATAATAATAGTTCTATTAAAAAACTAGTAAGAAAAATATTTAAACATAATAAATAAAAAATATTAAAAGTATCACCAATATGATGCCATCATCAAGTAAGAGCATCTTATAAAGTGATACTTTTTAAATAACTTCTTCCTTAAAACGCCAAATTTATGATATAATACTTATATAAATAAATGAATCAAAGGTGTAAATATGGATTATAGTGTAAAAATAGATGAATTTGAAGGACCACTAGATTTACTTCTTCATCTAATCAAACAATCTAATATAAATATTCAAGATATTGATATATCAGTCATTACTGCACAGTACCTAGACTATATCAACAAAATGGATGAATTAAATATAAATGTAGCAGCTTCTTACCTAGTAATGGCCGCAGAACTAATGGAAATAAAATCCAAATCATTACTTCCCCGTACTGAAGAAGAGTCTACTGAAGAAGATGATGAAGAAGTATCTAAAGAGAGTCTTATCAATAAACTAATCGAATATCAAAAATATAAAGATATGACCAGTACCTTTAAAGAGCTTGAATTAGAACGTCAAAAAATATATATCAAATCTCCTGAAAAAATATCTAATTATATAGATAATACTATTACTAATGATGGAGATACTTCTATTGATGACTTAGTTAATGCTTTTAAAGGCTTCTTAGAAAGACTTGATAGAGAAAAACCAATAACTACTAAAATAACTAATAAAGAGTATAGTGTTAAAACAAGAAAACAAAGCTTAAGAAAACTTCTTAAAGAGCGTCCACATGTAAAATTCACTGAACTTTTTGAAGAAACAAATACTCCATATATCGTTGTGACATTTTTATCGATCTTAGAAATGACTAAAGAAAAAGAAATAGTCCTAAGACAAGATGGTAATTTTAAAGATATAATTATTGAACGAGAGGTGAAATAATGAAAGGAATACTTGAAGGACTATTATATGTCGAAGGAGATCAAGGCTTAACTATTGAAGAAGCCTCTAATATTTTAGAAATATCTGAAGAAGAAGCCAAAGAATTAATCTTATCTCTAAAACAAGACTATATCGATAACGATCGTGGACTTCGTATTAATTATCTTGGTAATTCTTTTAAACTAACTACCAAAGAAGAACATAGTGAATACTTTAAAAAACTTCTAGAAAATCCTAAAAATAATACCTTATCTAATCAAGCCTTAGAAACTCTTGCTATAATAGCATACAATGAACCAATCACAAGACTTGATGTAGATGAAATGCGTGGAGTTGACTCTGTATATGTTATGCGTAGATTACTAGCTAAAGGACTCATCAAAGAGTGTGGTCGTAGTGAAAAACCAGGTCATCCCATCCTCTATAAAACTACTGATGAATTTCTAGATTATTTTGGATTATCAAGTAAAGAAGACCTACCCAAAATAGATATTCTTGAAGAAGCTAATAATGAAGATAAAGACTTATTCAAGTCTACTTATAAAGAACAAGTATAAATAAAAAAGAATAAAAAGGAGCATTTATATGAATATTATAGATATTATTAATAAAAAAAGATTAAAACAATCCCTTACAGATGAAGATATAAAATATGTAATTGATGGCTACTTAAGTGGAGAAATTAAAGATTATCAAATGTCATCACTATTAATGGCAATAGTATTAAATGGTATGGAAAATGAAGAGATATTTTCTCTAACTAAATACATGGCAAATTCTGGTGATATCTTAGATTTATCTCATCTAGGAACAAACGTTGTTGATAAACATTCTACTGGTGGAGTAGGAGATAAGACTACTTTAATCGTTGCCCCAATCGTTGCATCATGTGGAGTAAAAGTCGCTAAAATGAGTGGCCGTGGCCTAGGACATACCGGAGGCACTATTGATAAATTAGAATCTATCCCAGGTTTTAATGTTAATCTTACCGAAGAAGAATTTATAAATGAAGTAAATGATATCTCTGTAGCCATAACTAGTCAAACTAAAAACGTTGCCATAGCTGATAAAAAAATCTATGCTCTAAGAGATGTCACTGGAACAGTAGAATCTATCCCTCTAATAGCATCTTCCATTATGAGTAAAAAAATAGCTCTAGGTGCTAAAAAACTTGTATTAGATGTAAAAGTAGGATCAGGAGCTCTTATTAAAAATATAAAAGATGCCACTACATTAGCTAACATCATGATATCTATTGGTAAACAAAATGGTATCGAAGTAGTATGCATACTAACTAATATGAACATTCCACTTGGAGAAAACATTGGTAATGCTCTTGAAGTAGAAGAAGCCATTAAAATTCTAAAAGATCATCATAAGAGTAATCTAACAGATTTGTGTATTGCCCTTTCAGAAGAAATGGTCTCCCTAGGCTTAAATATTTCTCTTGAAGAAGCAAAAAGCAAAGTAATAGAACATCTAGATAATGGTGAAGCTTATAAAAAATTCTTAGAATTAATAAAATACCAACATGGTGAAATTGATAAGTTACCTGTATCTACTAAAAAGTATGAAATAAAATCTATGACTACTGGCTACTTAACAGATATTGATGCCTATAAACTAGGACTTCTTTCCATGTCACTAGGAGCAGGCCGTAAAACTAAAGAAGACACCCTAGATTATAGTGCAGGTATTATTGTTCATAAAAATATTAATGATTACATAAATTCAGGTGACATCATCATGACACTATATACTAATAAAGATATTAATTCTATTGATAACACTATATTCAAAGTATCAAAAGACAAAATAGAAGAACCTAAACTAATCTATGATATAATAAAATAACTAATAGTGAGAACCTCAAAAACTCTTACTTTTTAATTATAAAAAACTAATTGTATACTATAAGGATATATGATATAATACCTCTAGGAAAAGACACATAGGGTTCAAAATACCTAAAATAGAGTTAAAAGTATTAAAAAAACAGCTTAATATATATAATAACAAATTCA
>CAJMQX010000057.1 GCA_905215635.1 uncultured bacterium
GAAATCTTTAAATACAATAAGTAAACCATAAAAAGCAACAAAACAAGAATATACTAGAACCTTACGTAACGTATTAAGAGGTTTACTAATATTATATAAAAGTCTTAAACTAAGGAATCCCGTTGTACAAACAACTACAATTCTAAAAACATCAAAATTTATCTTAAAAATATAAGAAATAATTATTAAGAAGAATACATTTATAAATACACAAATTCCACTAGGCAAAGCATTTCTAAATACTTTAATCAAAAATCCTTTTTCTACTTTATTATAATTAGGTTCTATTGCTAAGAAAAATGATGGAACACCTACACATATAGCACTAATTAAACTTAATTGAATTGGATAAAAAGGGTACTCATGACTAAGAAAAATACATAAAAGAGAAATAAGGAAAGAATAAGTAGTCTTTATTAAATACATACTAGCAACTCTTTCAATATTGTTAACAACTCTTCTACCTTCATTAACGATACCAGGTAAAACAGAAAAGTCAGAATCTGTTAAAACTACTTCAGCCACACTTCTAGCTGCGCTTGTCCCACTAGCTAAAGCAATACCACATTCAGCCTCCTTTAAAGCTAAAATATCATTAACACCATCACCAATATAACCAACCGTACCACTTTTTTTCAAAGCTTCAACGATATTCTTTTTTTGTTGTGGAGTAACTCTACCAAATATTTTATAATTATTAACTATCTCAGCTAATTTCACAGGATCATCTGGAATATCACTACCAGCAATATATTTATCATAATCATCAATCTTTAATTGTTTAAGTAAATTAGATACTGTCTTAGGATTATCTCCTGAAATAATCTTAATATCTACATTTTGTTCCTTAAAATAATTAAGAGTTTCACTAGCATTCTTACGTAAATTATCTTTCAAAACTATAAATGCCAAAACCATATTTTTTTTCTTATCAAAAGTATTGTTAACACATTTTACAATTGTTATAACTCTAAAACCATTATCTAAATATTCAACTATTTTTTTATATTCAGAAATGTCAATATCAGAAATAAATTCATAAGCTCCAAGCGCATATGTATCATCACTAAATTTAGTCAAAGAATACTTTCTAGCTGAAGAAAAGGGAACTCTCTCTATTTCTGCTAACTTTTTTTCTATTTTAAAATTTTTTTTAACAGCCATACCAGTAGCATTATTATCATCACTTACCATATTGGCTATAATATTATTAACTTTGTCTTTATTAACTCCATCTAAATATATAGTATCTATTACTTCCATTGTACCAGAAGTTATTGTCCCTGTTTTATCCAAGCAAAGTGTATCTACACAAGCTAAAAGTTCAATACCACATAGTCTTTGAATAATAACTTTTTTAGAAGCCATTTTAATAACTCCAACCGTTAAAGATATTGATGTAAGTAAAACAAGTCCATCAGGAATCATTCCAATTATACCTGCAACAGAAGATAAAACAGATTCTGCATATGATTGATTACTATAATAGAATTGTGTAGTAAATAAAGCAAGTCCTACAGGAATAATTAAAAATGTAACGACTTTTAAAATAGTATTAATATTTTTCATTAAGTAGGAAGAATTATCTCCTTCTTTACTAGCTTCTTTAATTAATTTATTAGCATATGTATCTCTATTTATTGAAGTAACTTTAGCATATCCACTTCCTGCAGTAATAATTGATCCAGATATCAGTTTATCATTATCTTTCTTTAAAACTACATCACTTTCACCAGTAATAATTGATTCGTCAACTTCCATATTATCACTTTTAATTATTTTAGCATCTACTACTAAATTATCTCCAGCTTGCAAGTATAATAAATCATCCATAGCTATTTCACTAGGTAAAATTTCTTGTTTAATATTATTTCTAATAACTGTTACTTTATTAGAAGCTACAATTTTTAATTTATCTACGATAATTTTAGCTTTAATTTCCTGATATATTCCTATGCAAGTATTAAAAAATATTGACACTACAAAGGTAGCATTAGTAATAGAACCAGTAGTTAAAACCAATACAAATAGTACTACATGTATTAAGTTAAACAAGGTTATAGTGTTAGATAAAACTATTTCTTTTATTGTACGAGAATTTTTTATTTCTTCGTTATTAATAAGACCATTATTTATACGATATTCTAAGTCTTTATTGGTAAGTCCTTCCATAAAACTATCCTTTCTTCAAAAAATGGAGCCTATGCATGACTCCAATGTTAGTATTATCTGTAAAAATATCCGCCACCGCTATATACTAAAGATGGAAAACCAAATATTTCTCTAGGATTAATTGAATATGAGTTAAAATCAAATGCATGATGTCCTTCAGCTATTCCAAAGTGTAAGTGTGTACCTGTTGTACAAATATCATAACCACCATGTTCTATTGATGTACTATATCCACCAACATAACCTATAACTGTATTATCAGTAACAGCTTTTCCTATATATAAATCACTAGCTACACTAAGTAGATGCATATATACTGTTGTAAATTTCTTACCATTAACAGTGTGATTAATGTATACTGCATTTCCACCGCAACTATAAAAAGCAATTCTTGCTATATTACCATTAGCAGCAGCATAAACATTAGTGCCTTCGCTTACACAGTCTAAATCTATTGCATGATGTCCGCCTCCACCACTATAATCAAGTCTAACATTAAATCCTGTATATTCACTAGTAACGCATCCTTTAGACAACGGATATTTCCAACCTTGAGCATTAATTATTGAAGAATTATTACAAGTAGTTACATCTTGATATCTAGAACATCCTAAATCAGTATAAAATTTAATACGTGTCTTTAAATCTGCTATATCTTTATCTATTTCTACACCTTCTGATTTAAAATTAGCTAAGCTATAACTCAAAGTATTAACTTTTTTCTTAAGGTCTTGTCTTTCACTTTCCAGTTTAGTGTTTTTATCAGATAATTCTTTTTCTTTTATTTGTAAATCTAATATTAGTTGTTCTAATTCATCGATTAAATCTGAATTATAATTAGTTAATTGCTTAACAACTTCATATCTATATATAAAATCAGTATAATTCTCCGCATCGAATAAATATTCTAAGTAAATGTTTCCACCATTTGATACTTGTAAAAATTGAATTAATCCATCTGTTTCAACTTTCTTATCTTCAATTTTTTTCTTACTATTATCAATATCTATTTCTGCTTGTTTTATTTCTTTACGAATATTTTCAATTGAAGCAGATTTATTAGAAATTTCTGTATTTAACTCTTTAATTTGTTTTTCTGTTAAGTTTTTGCTTTCACTATTACTATTAGCTTTTGCCTGTAAGTCAGCTAATTGATTATACATATCTTGTAAGCTCTCAGCTAAAACATTTCTAGGAATTATTGTTATAACTAATAAAATTATCATTATCATAAAGGTCTTCTTCTTCATATCTACCACCTTAATATAATTATATCTTATATCTCTAAGTAAAGTCAATAATAACCCCATTATTACCAAAAAATATCACTAAATATGTCAAAAAAAGAACTTAATCATTTTATATTTATTAAGTTCTTCTAACTATCTTTTTTTAATTTTATGTTTCTCAGTAAAATTAATTCCTTTATCATAACATAAACTTATTTTATTCTTAATATTTCTTTCTAACATTCTAGTGTTTTTATAATATCTTTCTCTATAAATATTCTTATCTTTCTCATCACCAAATAATAAAGAAAGTAATATTTCTAGTTTATCATTCTCACTAATAGTGTCTCTCAATTTAACAAAATCAAGATATTTATCATTATCTTTATTCATATTAGCTATTCTACAAGAAACCTGTATCATTCTTAATATAAGTCTAATGTTATAGTGAAGTTCTTTAAAGTGTATCTCTCCATTAGGAATTCTAAATTCAATCGTTGGATAATTTGTAATAACATTTAATCCTTTATATCTATCATGCATAATTATTTTTAACTTTTTAATTAATACATTTATATCTTCTTCTTGATAATTATCAAAATCTCCCATATTTATTGCTAAATTGCAAACTTTCTTTATTTTTCCTGCATAAAGCCATATATCATGTCTAGGAAAAGTTCCTTTTTTATTTATAATTCTATATAATATATTTTCACAATTGCAATACATTTCTAAAAGAAAGAGTAATTCCCTACTACTTTTAAAATAATCTATCCCTATATGAATATGTCCTCCGCATTCACCATTTACTTTAAAGTTACACTCATTTAAAATAGCGCATATACTTTCTACTTTCGCCATATCATTGATATTATAATGTAATACTGGTGATGATATTTCTAATCCAGATACTACTGAATACTCCTCTTTTACTAAGAAATCACTTAATACGGTTTTAATATTCTCAAAAAAATCAATTTGATTATGAAATACTTCAAATTCAAGTCCAAATCCTATCGTATCATCTAATTCTTTATCCATATTATCAGATATATCATTGCGTATTCTATTTAATAATTCACTTTTATATGGATCATAATTAGATAATATAAATATTTTAAATTCATAAGTATTTAATAATTCAATTAACTTAATCTTCATATCCATATTGTCTATACTATTAACAACTAATATTTTTCTAAGTAAATAATTATCTTTTTTAAAGCATTCTATAATTAGTTCTTTATTTTCTAAAGAAAGTATTGTTTCTACGTAATGATATCTATACATTGGAATATTGTATAATACATCTAAGCAAATTATCTTATCATTATCATCAAGTCCCGCAATAATTATCTTAAATCTATCAAAATTAAAATATTCTATCATTCTTTTAAATAGTGCCTTTTTAATACTAACTGTCATAACACTTTTAAATAAATTAATAATATCATTATTATCTAACACATCAATATGTTTAATAATATATTTATATTTATCATTATCGTCCACGAAATGCATCTCCCAAATTCCTAATATTATAATATCCACTATTTTTTATAATAATATTATTTATCAAAGCTAAATATTATACTACTATCTATTTTACTAGCATCAAAACGATAATGTCTAGTAACCTTTCCCCTTTTCAAATAATCTTCTTCTCTAATTGGTTGTCCTCCGTTATGTAAAATATAAGTAATTCCCTTTTTATTACGATAATCTGATACAATACCAATATGATTATTATTTCCAAATATTACTATATCTCCAGGCATCCATTCATCTATATCATTTATATCATTAGTAAGTATTGTAGCATATTTATCAAAGAATACTCTTATGTTGCGGTGATCCAGCTCCTGCTCGGAAGCCGGCTTGCAAAAATGCTTCTTGGCC
>CAJMQX010000058.1 GCA_905215635.1 uncultured bacterium
ATATATAGGAAATATCATCATATAAAAAGTAAGAAGGAGAGTTAAAATATGAAAAAGAAAATATTAATTTTACTACTTTCTTTATGTTTAATACCACAGATTTCTTTTGCAGACGTAGTAGAAGATAGTGATTATATTTCTGGAGGAGATAACTATCAAATCGAAAAAGATTATGACAATACCCATTTAGCTTTTGGAAGTACAGTAGATGTATTAAATAAAGTAGATGGAATATATGGAGTATTTGGAGAAACTATTAACTATAATAGTATTAATGATTATCTAGCTTTATTTGGAAATAACGTTAATGTTAATGGTACTATTAAAGATGGGGCAATATTTGCTAATAAAGTTACAATTAATAATGCTACTATTAATAGAGATGTAATAATATTTGCTAATGAAGTACAAATAACTGGTAATTTTAATGGAAATGTATTGATTTATGCTAATAGTATAGATATAACTAATAGTAGTTTTAAAAAGAATTTAATTACTAATAGTAGTAAATTAAATATTGATAATAATACACAAATAGAAGGAGTACTTAAATATAATGAAGATACTACTACTAATATTAAGAGTACTAATATATATAAAGTAGAAGTGACTAAAAATGATAAAGTAGAACTTAGTACTAAAGATAAAATATTAGAATATATAGATAAATTAATTAGATTATTAGTAATATTTTTAGTAATATATTTAATTAATCCTAAAGTATTTAGTAAGTTTAGTGATAATGTAGGAAAGAATTTTGGATATGGAGCATTAACATTCTTACTATTACCAATAATTTTATTAATATTATTATTTACTGATTTTGCTACTAGTGCTGCTATTATAGGAATTATGTTATATATAATATTTGTAATGTTAGCTAAGGTAATTTCTGGATATGTAATAGGCAGGCTTATTTGGAATGGATTAGCTAAGAAGAAATTAATTAGTAGTGAAGAAAGAGTATACTTAATTGGTTTTATTGGTATAACAGTAATATATTTATTATCTATAATTCCTTATTTTGGAGTAGTAGTTACTTTTGCTAGTTTATTATATTCTTTTGGAATAGTTACTAATATGATAATTAAATCTAGAAAAGAAGATAAATAATAGATAATTAATTAATAGATAAATATATTTATAAAGATTAAACATCCTTAGGGGTGTTTTTTTGAAATAGAAAAAATTTTTTAGAGATAATTCCTTTAATTGTAAGGAGTGAAATGGGAGTTTGACTTATAGCAAACAATAGTTTGATAAAAAGTGTTGACAAGGGTAATAATTAATGATATAGTTAGATTACGGATAGAGAGGTAGATGTATGAGAGTTCTTGATGAGATAAATAGTGAAACTTTAATTATATGTAAGGATAGTTTTAAAGATAAAGTGTTAAATTTACATAAATTATTACCAATAAAGTTTATGAAATTAAAAGAATTTAGAGAGAAATATTATTTTAGTTATGATGAAGATGCTATTAGATATTTGAGTAAGAAGATGGGACTTAAATATAATGTTGCTAAAATGTATTTAGATAATCTAATTTATATAGAAGATAAAGAATATGGGTGTGATAAATTAGATACTCTTGTTAAGATAAAGAAGTGGTTAGATGAAGAAGGACTACTTATATATAATGATGATTTTAAGAGATATATTAAAGATATAAATATAATTATTTATAATGTTAGATTAAATGAATTTGATAAGAAAATGCTTAATGGGTTAAACTATAAGATTATAGATAGAGAATTTAATAATTATGAACATAAGATATATGCTTTTAATACGATGGAAGAAGAAGTAGAATATATTGCTAATAGTATATGTAATTTGGTAGATACAGGAGTAGATATTAATAAGATTAAGTTAGCTAATATAAATTCAGATTATTATAATACTATAGAGAGAATATTTACGTTATTTAATATTAAAGTTAATATTCCTTATAAGAGAAAATTGTCTTCTTATAAGATAGTTAGACAATTTATAGAAATAGCTAGGGATAAGAATATTAAGGATGCTATTTTTGAAGTAGATAAGAATGATGAGATGTATCCTGAACTTTTAAAAGTCTTTAATAAATATATGATATATGATGATAAGGAACTACTTAAGTATAAGTTAGAGAATACGGAGATAGTTTCAGAGAAATATTTGAATGGTATTGAGATAATTGATTACTTAGATTATATATCAGAAGATGATGAATATGTTTTTATGATGGGATTTAATGATGGGGTAGTACCTAATAGTTATAAAGATATTGAGTATATTACAGATAGTATTAGAGAATGTGTAGGAATAAATTTAGTAAGTGATGAGAATAAATATTTAAGAGAAGATATTATCAATAATCTTAAAGATATAAAGAATTTAGTTATTACTTATAAGAAGAGTGATAATAAGAAGAGTTATTATCCATCTACTATGTGTAGTTACTTTGAAGTAATTGAAGGAAATACTAAGTATAATGATAGTTATAGTGAAATATATAATAAGATTAAGTTAATGAGAGGATATGATAAATATTTAAGATATGGAGTTAAGAATGAAGATTTTGATGTTTTAAATAATAATTTTAAGATAGAATATCAAAGTTATTCAAATAAATATAGTGGTATTTCTAGAATACAAGATGGGCTTACTTTATCATATACAGATATGAAATTATATAATCAGTGTGCATTTAGATATTACCTTAGTAAAATTCTTAGATTAGATGTTTATGAAGAAAATTTTAGTGCAGTAATTGGTTCAGCGGTTCACTATGCGATGCAGAATTGTTTAAGTAACAACGATATGGATACGGATAAATATATTTATGAATATTTAAAGGATATAGAACTTTCTAAGAAAGAAAAATTCTTTTTAGATAAATATCGTGTAGTAGTTAAAGAGTTACTTGAACATGTTATTTCAGAAAAAGAGTATAGTTCATTTAATGAAGCAATGTATGAGAAGAAAATACAGGTAGATTTTGGCAATAATGTTATATTTAAGGGTTTTATTGATAAAATATTATATTATAATGATGGAAATAAGACTTATTATGCTTTGATAGATTATAAGACTGGTAATGATCAGATTGATTTGAAATATCTTGACTATGGAATAAATATGCAGTTACCAATATATTTGTATTTATCTAAAAGATTAGAATTTATTAATCCGGTATGTGTAGGCTTTTATCTTCAGAAGATTAACATTAAAGATAGAGACTATAGATTGGTAGGATACTCTAATAGTGATAAGGATATCTTATCAATTATTGATAATAATTATGATAATTCTAAGGTTATTAAAGGAATGAAAATACTTAAAGATGGTAGTTTTTCTAGATATAGTAAAGTATTATCTAATGATGAATTAGCAGATATTGAAAAAAAGACTGAAGGTAAGATTAATGATGTTATTAAGAAGATAAGAGATAATGAATTTACGATTAATCCTAAGGTTATTGATAAGGTAGAAGTAGGATGTGAATATTGTAAGTTTAGAGATATATGTAATATGACAAATAAAGATAAAGTAATAATTACAACTGAGAAAGAAAGTGGTGATGATAATGGCTAATACGAAAGAACAGCAATGGGCAATCGATGCTGAAGGGTCTAATATAATTGTATCAGCAGGTGCTGGTTCGGGAAAGACAGCAGTTTTAACACAAAGAGTTATTAGAAAGATTATGTCTGGAGTAGATGTATCTAGGTTATTAGTACTTACATTTACTAATGAAGCGGCAAGTGAGATGAAAAATCGTATTAGAGAAGCTATTATTAAGAATAATTTAACTGAACAATTAAATTTATTAGATGCCGCTTATATTACTACTTTCGATAGTTATGCTTTATCAGTAGTAAAAAAATATGCATATTCACTTAACGTTGATAAGAATATTGGAATTACTGATAGTAATATTATTACAATATATAAATATAAAGTAATAGATAAAATATTTGATGAGATGTATGGTACTGAAAAATTTGATAATTTAATAAATGATTTTTGTTTGAAAGATGATACAGGGCTAAAAAAAGATATTATAAAATTATCAGAAAAATTAGACTTACAAATAGATAAAGAAAAATATATAGATGAATATTTTAATCGTTATGATAATCAAGAGTTTATTAATTTAATGATTGAGAAATATTTGAAATTAATTAATGAGAAAATTTTAGAACTTAAGAATATTTATCAAGAATTTATTAGCTATTGTAATGATAGCTTGGTAAAGAAGTTAGATGAATACTTTAGTGGTTTGTTTAATGCTAGTACTTATTCTGAATACGTCACTTTTATGTCAAAAACAGCAGTTAGATTTGTAGGAATAGAAGAAGAAGGAAAAGATTTAAAAGATGAACTTAAGAAAAAAATAGAAGAAATTAAAAAACTTCTTAGATTTAAAGATACTGATGAGATGATTTCTAGTATTGAGAAAACTAAGGAAGATATACAAGTTATCTTAGAGATTATTACTAAACTTGATAAGGAAGTAAATAAGTATAAAGATGAGAATGGTAGTTATGAATTTAATGATATTGCTCATATGGCTTTAAGAATAGTTAGAGATAATTTAGAAGTGAGAGAAGAAATTAAAAATTACTTTAATGAGATAATGGTAGATGAATATCAGGATACTTCAAATATTCAAGAAGAGTTTGTTACTTTAATTAGTAATAATAATGTCTATATGGTAGGAGATGTAAAACAATCAATATATCGTTTTAGAAATGCTAATCCATATATATTTCAAGATAAATATAATCGATATAGTAAGAATGATGGCGGTATTAAAATAGATTTACTTAAGAACTTCCGTAGTAGGAATGAAACACTTTTTAATATTAATGAAATATTCAACTTGATTATGGATGATGAGATAGGTAATGCAGATTATTTAGCTAGTCATAATATGGT
The DNA here is from genome assembly GCA_905215635.1 of uncultured bacterium. The sequence goes on from CAJMQX010000058.1 coordinate 4,928, forward strand.
ATATGGTAACACGGCATATGATTTGGAAGACTGTAAACATGATAATAACTTAGTAATATATAATTATGATAATGAAATAAATACAGAATATACAAAAGAAGAAAAAGAATTATTTATTATAAGTGAAGATATTAAAGAAAAGATTAATAATGATTATTTAGTTTTTGATAAGAAGAGTAATAAGCTTAGAAAGATTAGATATAGTGATATATGTATAATTCCGGATAGAAATAAATATTTAGACA
>CAJMQX010000059.1 GCA_905215635.1 uncultured bacterium
TCGGGGCGAAACACTCGCTCGCACGAACAGTAGAAGTTGTTGCAGTCTGCCAGTATAGTTTAAGAATACTTAGGGCAATTCGTTTTGCTTCAGTACTTAATTTTGATATTGATGATAAGACAATGAATTATATAAAGAAGTATGGATATTTACTTAAGGGATTATCTTATTCAAGAAAGAAAGAAGAATTAGGAAAGATATTTTCAGCTAAGAATAAAGAAAAGGGAAGAAGATTGATTCTTGAGAGTGGAATAGATAAATATTTAGAAATAAATAATCTTAAGGAAATAGTTATGTGTGATGATATTATTGGAATATGGAGTCAGTTAGATATATCTAATAATTATCCATTTACAAAAGTAGAAAAAGAAATGATTAAGAATATTAGAAGAATGTTAGATGATAATTTTGATGAATATACAGTATATAAATATGGATTATATGTTTCTACGGTAGTTGGTTCAATAAAAGGAATTAGTTATAAGGAAATTAATGATATATATAATGATTTGGTGATATATTCAAAGAAAGATATAGATATTAAAGCAATGGAGATAGCTAAGTGTTTGAATAGTGAACCAGGAAGTTATCTTAGTAAAATAATGAATGATATAGAAAAGAAAATAGTTAATAGGAAATTAGAAAATAGAAAAGATGATATTATTAGTTATATCGAGAATAATTATTAGGGAGGTTATATGGGCTTATTTGATAAGATAAAGAATGCTTTTAGTGGTAAAAAAGAAAAAGAAGAAATAATTAATTATGATAAAGGGTTAGAAAAGAGTAGACGTGAATTTGTTAGTCAATTAAGTAATTTATCAAAGAAATATAAGAATATTACGGATGATTATTTTGAAGAGTTAGAAAATATTTTAATTATGGCTGATATTGGAGTTAATACGGTAGTTAAGTTTGTAGATAGACTTAAAGATAGGGTTAAGAAAGAGAAGATTACTGATAGTAATATATTAAAAGAGATTATAGTAGATGAGTTATTTGTAATGTATGTTGGCAATAATATTATCGATAGTAAAATTCACTTTAGTGAAGAAGGACCTACAGTTATTCTATTTGTAGGAGTGAATGGAGTAGGGAAGACTACTACTATTGGTAAAATTGGGGCAATGTATAAAAATAAAGGAAAGAAAGTATTAATGGTAGCAGGTGATACTTTTAGAGCTGGAGCTAGAGAACAATTAGAATTATGGGGAGAAAGAACTGGTATTAGAGTTATTAGTAATCCTTCTAGTGATCCAGGAGCAGTTATGTATGATGCTTTAGAAATAGCTAAGAATGAAGAATATGATTTAGTATTAGTAGATACTGCAGGAAGACTACAAAATAAGAGTAATTTAATGGATGAACTTGCGAAAATAAATAGAGTAATTAAAAAGATAATACCGGAAGCTCCACATGAAACACTTTTAGTAATAGATGCTACTACGGGACAAAATGGTATTAGTCAAGCTAAAGCTTTTAAAGAGATAACAAATATTACAGGTATAGTACTTACTAAATTAGATGGTACTGCTAAGGGAGGAATAGTCTTAGCTATAAAAGAAGAAGTTAATATACCAGTTAAATATGTAGGATTAGGAGAAAAAGTAGAACAATTAGAAGCTTTTGATATAGAAAAATATATATATGGATTATTTAAAGATTTATAATTAGTAAGAAAATAATTTTATATAGGAGGATAGAGATATGAAGAAGAAATTAAAAACAATGATAATTATTAGTATGATAATAACCTTAATATTAGGAGGATTAATATTTGTAAATGATGCTTTTTTACCAGCTTCAATATTATGGTTATCATTAACATCATTTGGAGTATGTTATTATATTAAAGATACTGATAAGAAAAAATTATATTATGGATTATTTATATTTGGAGTACTATTAATAATATTAGCAATATGGTATACAGTTAAGAGGGTTAGCTAATGGATGATTATGAATATTTAACAATATTATATGATTATTATGGGGAGTTATTTAGTGAAGTACAAAGAAATTATTTTGAATGGTACTATTTTGATAATTTATCATTAGCAGAAATAGCACAAAATGTAGATAAAAGTAGAAATGCTATTCATAAAATTATTAAGAATGTTGATAGTAAATTATATGAATATGAAGAAAAACTTAAATTATATGAGAAAAGTATTAAGATAAAAGAAATACTTAATAGTATTGATAATGAAGAAGTAAAAAATAAAATAGAGGAATTATTATGAAGAGAAGATTACCAGTTTATATAGAAAATTTAGAACTTCCAAAAGAAGAAAATAGAATGATAGAGAAAGAAGTTTCTTATGGATATGTTAGTATTATGTATATTTTGTCTTTACTTATAACATTTGGAAGTGTAATAGTTGTATTATTGATTAGAAAGTAGATGATATTATGAATAATAATGAAAGTATCTTAGAGAAATATGGAGAAGATTTAACTAAAGTAAAATATCTAGTTAATCCAGCAATAGCTAGAGATAAAGAACTTAAAGAATTAGTAATGGTATTACTTACACCAGAAAAGTCGGCTTGTTTAGTAGGAAAACCTGGTATAGGTAAGACGGCTATTGTAGAGGGACTTGCTTATAGGATGCAACTAGGAGATATGCCTAAAGCTTTAATGGGTTACTCTATATACAAGATTAGTACACCATCATTAGTAGGAACTACAACAGGAGAAAATAAAGTAATGAGCTTGATGAATGAACTTAAACAAAAAGATAAAATTATTATATTTATAGATGAGATACATATGCTAATGAGTACTAATAATGAAGGAATAGATTTAGCTAATATGTTTAAAGAAGGACTCGGTAGAGGAACTGTTAAACTAATAGGAGCTACTACAGTAGATGAATATGAAAGATATATCCTTCGTGATAAAGCATTTGTTAGAAGATTTGAAAGAATAGATATAGAAGAACCTACTCAAGAAATGTGTGTAGAAATACTTATGAGATCAATACCTAAAATAGAAGTACAAACAGGAGTTAAACTTAACTATACTAGTTTTATTAAAGAGAATATATGTAAATTTATAGTTAATATGACTAGTGAATATAAAAGAGTATATGAAATATCTAGTAGATATCCTGATATAGCTTTAACAGTACTTAGACAATGCTTCTCAGCAGCTTTATTTGATAATAGTGATGAAGTTAGATTTAAACATATATATGAAGCTATTAAATCTACTAAAGCAGTATATCCAGATGTAATTAGAAAAGAGTTAATAACATTTAAAGATAAGTTTAAAGAAGAATTACAGGATGAAGGAGTAGAAGTAATAATACCTGATGAGGTTACGAGATATAATTAGTAAATATATAAATATAATAGACTAAGGAGGATACAAATGAAGTTAGATAGTTTATTTGAAAAAATAGAATATGAAATACTTAAAGGAAGTATGGATATAGAAATTCTAGATATAGCATATGATTCAAGAATGGTTAAAGATAACTATTTATTTGTAGCAATAGTAGGTAATGATCAAGACGGTCATGATTATATAGAATCTGCAATAGATAATGGTGCTAGTGCAATATTAGTATCTAAAGATATAGAAGTATCTAGAGATGTAACAGTTATTAAAGTAAAAAATACTAGAAGTATATTATCTAAATTATCTATGAGATTATTTAAGTTTCCACAAAATAAAATGAAAACAATAGCTATTACTGGTACTAAAGGAAAGACTACTGTTAGTTTTATGATTAAGAAAATAATTGAAGCATCTGGTAAGAAATGTGGTCTTATAGGGACTACAGGAGTATATATAGGTAAAAAATATTATCCAATTAAGAATACTACTCCAGAATCTTATGATACTTTAAAATATATGAATGAAATGGTTCATGATAAGATAGAATATATGGTTATGGAAGTATCTAGTCAGGCTTTAAAATATGATAGAGTTAATGATATAATATTCGACTTTGGAGTTTTTACTAACTTAACTCAAGATCATATAGGACCTTTAGAACATGATAGTATGGATGATTATATTGATAGTAAAGGAAAATTATTTAGACAATGTAATCATGGAATACTTAATATGGATGATGAACATTTTTATGATATGATTCAAAGAGGAGATAGTTCTATTAATACTTATGGATATGATGAAAAGGCTGATTTAAGAGTAGTTAATTTAGAATTATTAAGAAAAGGACACTTTGTTGGTATAAAGATGGATACTGATGGAGTAATTAAAGATAGTTTTAAAGTTAGTACTCCAGGTAAGTTTTCTTCATATAATGCAATGGCGGCAATATTAACATGTCATATGTTAGGAATAGATGTTAAGAATATGAAAGAGGCTCTTAGTAACTTTTCTGTTAAAGGAAGAGTAGAACCTGTGTGGGTATCAGATGATTTTACATTATTAATAGATTATGCTCATAATGGTATTAGTACAAAGAGTATTCTTAGTACGATAAAAGAATATGATCCTGGTAGAATAGTAACTATATTTGGTTGTGGTGGTAATAGAAGCAAAGATCGTAGATATGAAATGGGAGAGATGGCTTCTAAGTATTCAGATTTTTGTATAATTACAGAAGATAATAATCGTTATGAAGAATTTGATGATATTGCTAAAGATATTATGGAACACTTTGATAAGAAGTGTGAATATGTAATTATTCCTGATAGGAAAGACGCTATTAAGTATGCTATTGAGAATGGTAAAAAGGGAGATATCATTATGCTAATAGGTAAGGGACATGAAGATTATAAAGAGATTAAAGGGGTAAGGTATCCTTTTGATGAGAGAGTAGTTATAAAAGAAATACTTAGTGAACTTGATAGAGGTAAAAAAGAAGAAAAATAGATGATATAGAAGAATAATTTTAAATGTAAAATTTAGAATTATTCTTTTAAATTTATGTGTAGATTTTTTATAGAGTTCGTTTCGTATTAAAGCTTTTTTCTTGTAATTTATTAGTATTTTTTATATATTTATAATAGGTGAATAATATGAAGAATAATAATCATGCATTTACTTTGGTGGAATTACTTGCAACAATAACAATACTTGGAATTGTGTTGTCTATTACAGTGTATGTTAGTATTAATGCTGTTAATAAAGATAAAGAAAATAGTTATAAAACTACTAAAAGTAATATAGAAAAAATTGCTAGTAC
>CAJMQX010000060.1 GCA_905215635.1 uncultured bacterium
CATATTCACTATCATATAAAGAAGCAATATTATTTACTATAACTACTTCTTGATTATCAATAATACTCTTATCTCTATCAAGAATTTCTTTTTGATTAATTATTTCTCTAGGCATCATTTTCATATTAAGAGACATAAATATATTTATTGATTTTTTATCTAAAGAATTAGTATATTCTAAAATATATCCTGATAAATCTTCATATGTATATTTAACAGCATAAGTAAGATTATAATTTTCTAATTCATTAATTCTCTTTATTCTATCTTTCCCATATTCTAATTTATCTATAACCTTCTTATCTATTATTCCATCTGCTATCCTATCTATATAAGTTACCTCACCAGCTATATCAGTTACCCCTCCAGCTATGCTTCCATTACCACTACTTATTTTCTCTTTATTAATAATTATCTTATCTATATTTTTATCTATATTATCATCCAATACTTCTTTATTAGAAAACCTTACTATTCCTACTACAACAATTATTAGTAGACAAGTTAATGAAAATACATATCCATATCTCTTTCTTATCTTATTCTTATTAATAATATTTTGATATATTTTATCTTTATCTATCTTCTTATCAAACATTTCCTTAATTATATTCTTATTCATTATTACTACCCCCTAAATAAATATTAAATTCACTTAGTGTTCTATATAAATAATGTTTAACATTTACTTCACTAATATTAAGTATTACTGCTATTTCTCTTATTTTATATCCCATATAATAGTATAAATAAAATATTTTACTAATTAGAATTGATTTTCTTTCTAAGTATTTCCATACTTTATCTATATCATTACTAATTATAAAGTTGTTTGATATATCTATATCACTAGGTATCTTATCATAAAAAGTAATATTATCATCATCTTCCTTATCTATTGATATTTCCTTCTTACGATATCTAAATCGATAGTAATCTTTAATTTTATGTTTAGCTATTCCCATTAAATAATTTTTATTTATCTCTTTCTTATTTATTTTTTTTAATACTTCTAGATAAATATTTTGTACTATATCACTAACATCATCTATTTTCTTACAAGAACATACTACATATTTAACTATATCCTGATAAGTATCATTATATATTTTATTAAATTTAACTATCGTATTATTTTCATTCACTTCATCCACCTCACTATATATATCGTTATTTTTATGTAATTAGTTCCATATAATAGAAAAAAATACTGAAACTATGTCAATATTCTCATCTATCTTAATCTTTATTACTCTTCTTAGTTTTAATTGTCAAAGCTAATCTATAAGTCTTATCTTCATTTTTAGCAGGATATATCTTTCTATTTTTAATAATTTCTTGATACATTCTCTTAGTATTATCAGTCTTAAATTCACTTTTTTCATATATTTTTAAGAATTCATTTCCTTTATTAGTATCATTTTGTAAAAAGTATTGATAAGCACATAATAGTATCACTATACTACCTTCTTCTTCACTAAGTTCTAATTTAGAAATTGTACTCTCTATATCTAAATTATTCTTATTCAAATAATCTATAATCTTTCTAAAATCTAATTTCTGATAATTACTTTCTACTACTCCTTGTAAAAAGTCTTCTTCTCTCATTGCAATATTTCTCTCATCCATACTTGTTTTAATACTTCTTACTAAATCTGTATAATCAAGTCTTGACCCTTCTAATCTACTAATACTAGTAGCTATAGTTAAATAGTCCATTGCTATCTTTTTCTTTCCCTTTTTTAAATAAGCTAGTCCTATATGTGCATAAACAAATGCTCTAGGTTCTCTAAAGTATAAAAGTGGTAAATATTTATTAATACATTCATCATAATCTCCGTTTTTATATGCTGCTGTTCCTTCATCTTTAAGCCTCTTAAAATGAACCATTCCTTTTACATAAGGACGATATCTTAAAGCTACTTGTTTAGGTTCTACATCTCCTATATCATAAGAAGCTACATCTTTATATTCTTTTATAATTTGATGTATCACTTCTCTTTTCTCTTTATTCATCTTATCAAGTAAAACTACTCCTCTTTTACTAACTTCTCTATATTTTTTACCAATATACTTTCTTTCTTCTAAATAACTATCTTGCTCCATAAAAACCTCCCAAATTAATAATTTTACCTTATTATATCATATGAAGATAAAATTAAAAAGATTCTAATAAAAATATTAAAATCTTTCTATATTTAATATGGCGTCCCCACCGAGACTCGAACTCGGCCAAAACCAGACTTAGGAGGTCTGTGCTCTATCCATCTGAGCTATGGAGACAAGATAAATACATTTCTAATTATAGCACCTATCTTATATCTTGTAAATTAATCTGTTATTATTTCATCCATTTTTATATCATACTCATTATTATTAATATTCTCTACTAAACACTCTTTATATCCAAGCCCTATCTTATACATATTATTCTTCTGATAAAATCTATCATAATAACCTTTCCCATATCCAATTCTATATCCTGATAAAGAATAACATATTAAAGGAGTAATAGCTACCGTCTTATTAAAATCTACTACCATGTCATTTTCCCTAGGCTCTAATATATTATAAGTACCCTCACATAAATCATTCATACTTCTAATATAATAAAAATTAATAATATTTCCCTCTACTCTAGGCACTGCTACCCTCTTATTCATAAGAAAATAATTAATAAGTCTCCTAGTATCTACTTCTTCTTTCATAGATACATATATTAATACCTGTTCACTATCAATTACTCGCTTATTATTAATAACTTTATTATATATAATAGTATCTTTATCACTCTTATTATTTATCATCTTTCTAACCAAAAGATATTTCTTTCTAATCTCATTCTTCATAACAAAATTATATCAAAAAAATCTAGAATATTCTAGATTTATTTTACCATTTCATCATTTCTAACTAGCATTAATAATTTTCTTTTGCCATCATTATTTAAATTCTTAGCTACAATCTCTTTTTCTACTATCATGTCTTTCTCTTCAAAATTAAATAATCTACTTAATATTGAAAATAATCCCAAGGTCATATCTTTCATTTCTTTTTCATCTAATTTAATATTAGGAAATCTCTTTATCTTATTATTAATAATTAATCCCATTATATATAAAGATTGATATAATTCAAATTCATGCCCTTTTTCTAAATAATCATTAATTACTTCATAAGAAAAATCTCTATTAAAAGCATATTTAATTAATTTATAAATAACTATCTTATCTGAATGTAAATCTACACTACCAACATTATTTAATGTAAGTCCAAACGATACTAGTATCTGTTCATACTCATTTTCTATATTAGGAGTAAATACTTTCATTAGTGAATAAGAAGTAAATCTTTTAGCTATTTCATATATAAGAGCTTCTTCTAATAATAACCATCCATTATTTACTAATATACTAGCTTTAAGTTTATAACTACCTATTACATTAGCATATATTTTACTAAACTTTAATGTTTCTTCTGATTTAAAATTTAATACTTTTGAAGATAATGCTTCATATAAATAAAATCTTTGCATTTCTCTATCTTCTATACTACTATCTAGAAATATTCTATTACCAAAATCCATAAATGGTGGATACTTACTAGTAACTTTCTCATTATTCACAAATATACTTTCTTTAAAAGAAATATACTGAAGTACTTCTAAAGAATTAACTACTTTATCAAAATCATAATTAAAATATATTACTGCCCTCAAATAATCTTCTATATAAGAAACAAATAATAAAGCATTTATATTCTGATTACCAAGTCTATTTAATTCCTTATCTGTGTTAAGATAAATTCTCTCTAAAAGTTTTTTAACTTCCGGGAACTCATCCCAGTCATATTTGTATTTCATTTTTCTTTTTCTCTCCTATTTTTCTATCATATTTAATAAATTAATTTTAAATATATCTTTCTCGGCATGAGACTTAGATACCATTACTCCTTTATATGTAGTAAGTTCTTTTTGATGTCCTTCTGTTAGGATATCATCAGGTGTAAGCGTATCTAACATAATAATTTTTTGTTCATGATATACTGCATAATGCAAGATTATATCTCCATGCACTTTATTAAACATACTATCAGTAGGTAATTTTAATTCATAATTAGTAATATTCTTCTCTTTATTATGAGATACCATTACTCCTAGAAAATTACCATCTCTTAATGAAGGATAAAAATCAAATAATAATTTCTTATAAGCTAACATATTATATTTTTTTACTGCTCTTTCTCTTTTTCTAAATTCGTTTTCATTTAGATATTCTATTACATAATTATTATTCATTTTATCCACCCCCTCTAATTATATTTTATATTTTAATTTTTATGCTTCTATTTTGTTTTTGTCTTTGTTTTAGCTTTATCTCCAATAAATTCTACTGGTAATTCTAAAGCATTATATATTTTTAATCTTTCACTCATAATTCTTAAATCATCTAAGCTAGCTTTATCCATAAAGTTAATATTGATTGCTTCAGGTACTAATCTTTCTTCTTGTAAAGCTCTTTCCCCATCAAGAATTCTCTTTCCATCTTTAGATATATCTAAGATATTTGGATCATTCTCTATTGCTTTTGGAAATTCATCTATATGTTCTAAGAAGTCAGCATATGTTTCTATTTGCTCTTTATGATTAGGTTTTACAAACAATTCATTAGCTGCTGCTCCTAAAGCACTAACTGCAGTTCCTCCTGCTAAGCATATTGCAAGTATTTCTTGTTGGTAACTATAACTCAAATAACCAAAGCTTGCTAATAATAATGCTGATAATATTAATTTAAATGTAGCTTTATTATTAACTACTGTACTCATATTAGCTATAACTTTTAAATATTGAGCAGTTAATCTCTCATATAATTTTTGTACCATTTCTTCATTTAATTGATAAGTATTAGTCTTATCTTTAAATGTTGGTATAATTTGTCCTTTATCTTTCTTACAATCAATACTAGTAATAAATACTTCTGGATATTTAAAATATTTTGAATAATCTTTCATAATATCTCCCCTTTCATAAGTCGGACATATATGATATCATACATCTGTTTATTTGTCAAGAAAAAACCTATGAAATCATAGGTTTAACGACTTACAAATCAGGTTCTATAATATTTAGTGGGTGTAAATAAAACGTCCACTAATTTTTATTTATA
>CAJMQX010000061.1 GCA_905215635.1 uncultured bacterium
CTATTTTAGAAAAGAAGCAACCATTACATAATGAAGATATTGTTAATAATACTAGTAATGAAATATTAGAAAAGACTAATATATCTGTTGATAATCTAAGAGAATATCTATTACTTAAATTTTCTGAAGGTATAAATCTTATTCTTTCTTTAAGAAATCTTGCCGAAAAGAATAATCCTTATGCCCTAAATGAACTAGGAAATCTAGAATATCTTGGTATAATATCTGGTACTCCTAATTATAACCTAGCTTGGTCATATCATAAAAAAGCCGCTACTTATAATCATCCTACTTCTTGCTGGATGCTCTCTCATATGATTCTAACTAAAAAGATTGGTTCTTTATCTGATGAAGACATTCTCACATCCTGGGAATATCTCCAAAAAGCTAAATCTCTTAATAGTGTTTCTTCTCTAAATACCCTAGGTCTATGTTATCTATCAGGACTAAACCCTAATAAAGAAGTTAATCTAAATAAAGCTATATCTTATTTTAAACAAGCTATAAATCACAATTATATATATGCTTATAATAATCTAGGTAAGATTTATGAAGAAAAAAAGGAATATTCTAAAGCTTTAGAATTATATTTAATTAGTGCTAACATGGAAGAATCTTGGGCCTGTAATAAAGTTGGAGAATTCTATCGTCTAGGACTAGGTACTAATAAAGATTTATCTATTTCATATAAATATTATTTAAAAGGATCTAACTCTCCTAAGAATTCCCTATATCCATGGTGTATTATCAATCTAGTAAACTATTTCTATTATAAAGGTTCTAGTACTCTAGGTATATCTAAAGATCTAGATAAATCAATATCTCTATTAGAACAAATTAATTATCATGAGCAATCTCAAATTCTTCTTCTAAATATCTACTATGAAAAATATTTATCATCTCATAAAAAAGAAGATCTAGATAATACTTTAAAATATCTAAATCTTCTAAATAATAATCCTCTTGTATCAGTAGAACTAAGAAATAAAATATCTACTTCCCTTTCTAATCTATCTACTTCTATTTACAATCCCCATTAAACACATATCCACTATTAGTATTACTTATCGTTTTTGTTTTATCAAGTCTATTAACCTTATCCTCATTCAAATATCCCTCTTTTATAAGAGTATCAACGCTTACAGTCTTTACATTATTTAAAGAAAAATATATCTTCGCAGAATTCTTAGCCAGCTCTTTTTGTTCATTACAATCTTTTACATCTCTTTTCTCAAGTGAAGCATTAATCCCTACAACAGCTGTTACAGATATTGTAGCAAGTATTACTATTACTGCTAAAAGTTCTATTAAAGTAAACCCTTTTCTATTCATATAGTCACCTTCTATTAAATTAATCTTATCATAAATTAATGTATAAGTAAATAATAATCTTCATATCATTAACTAGGTGAGTACTATGAAATATTTAAAAATAATTGGTCTATTCTGTTTATTCTGTTTTACTTTTATTTATACTGATAAAATAATTAATGTAACTATAGAACAAGATGAAATAATGATTAAAATTAAAGAATATGCTGAAAGTCATCATATAAATCCTACTAATGCTACTATTAAAGATGATACCATCATCCCAGGTAATACTGGTAAACATGTAGATATAAATAGTAGTTATAAACTTATGAAAAAATATGGTTATTTTAGTGAATCAAATATTATATATAAAGAAGTATATCCTGAAATATCTATCTATAATAATTATAATAAATATATTATTAATGGTAACTCTTCTAATAAATCTATCTCTTTAATATATATTCTAAATAATGATAAAACTCTTGATAATATTCTAACTACTATAAATAAATATAATATTTCTATTAATTTCTTTATAGATAGCACTTATCTATCTAATAACATTAATATAATAAATAAACTTCTTCCTAATGAAATATATAATTATGGCTTATCCGGCAAATATACTAAAGATAATCTAATCATAACAAATAATATTATTAATAATAAATCTAATAATAATTCTAACTTCTGTCTATTCTTAGAAAAAGAATCAACTTCTCTAGATACTTGTGCTAATAATAAAATGTTATCTCTTATTCCTACTAAAGCCTCTTATCAACAAATAAAAACATCTCTAAAAAATGGTAATATCTTCCTAATAAATAATACTAAAGAACTTCCTACTATTATTGAATATATTCTTAGTAAAGGATATAAAATAATCCCTCTATCCAATCTTATTAAAGAAAATATCTATTCGTAGAAAAAAGAATATTTATAATATTATAAATGAAGTAGTAGTATCTTTATAATCATAAATATTCTTTTTTTAATTATATCATATGTGTATTCTATTTGTATACTTTTATTACCATATTTTTACTATAAATTAACAATTTTCTTGATAATGATAGTTATTTTTTGTTATAATAACAGATGAAAGTTGTGATATATATGAAGTTATGTGAAGTAGATAAAACAAAATTAGCTCCAATGATGCAACACTATGTTGAATTAAAGGAGAAAAACATGGATACTATTATTCTCTATCGTCTTGGAGACTTTTATGAAATGTTCTTTGAAGATGCCGAATTAATAAGCCATGAATTAGAATTAACCCTAACTGGTCGAAATGCTGGTTTAGAAGAAAGAGTTCCTATGTGTGGTGTTCCCCATCATGCAGTAGATATTTATATTGATAAATTAATTAAAAAAGGATACAAAGTAGCTATTTGTGAACAATTAGAAGATCCTAAAAATGCCAAAGGTATTGTTAAAAGAGATATCACAGAAGTAATATCTTCTGGTTCTGTCATCTCAAGTAACTCCCTAAACGAAAAAGAAAACAATTATCTTGCCAGTATTTATCACTTAGATTATTGTTACATTTTAACTTATACTGATATAACTACTGGTTCTTGTTATGGAGAAATAATTGAAAAAAATAATGAACTATTAATTAACAAAGTAATCTATCTAAATATTAAAGAAATAATTGCCAATAGTAGTGTCCCTCTAGAAATAATTAATTCTCTTAAGAACGTTTATAAACTACCAATAACAATTACTGATAATTTATATCCTGATGAAACATATAGCTATATCTATAAAGACATAACTGATAAAAGATATATTACTGGTATTAAACATCTAATTAATTACCTAATTATAAATCTTAAACGTAATGTATCTCATTTAGAACCTATCATCATAAGAAAAAATAATGAATACTTATCTATGGATATTCATACTAAAAGAAATCTAGAATTAACTGAAAGTATGCGTAACAAAGAAAGAATGTACTCTTTATTATGGCTTCTTGATGAAACAAAAACTGCCATGGGTTCACGTAAACTAAGAACATGGATTGAAAATCCTTTAATAGATATTGATGAAATAAATAAACGTTATGAAATCGTATCTACTCTTCTTGAAGAATTTATTCAAAATGAAGAATTAAGAAAACATCTATATAACGTTTATGACTTAGAAAGACTATGTGGAAGAATCTCTCTAGGTACTGCTAATGCTAAAGATCTAATTCAACTAAGAGATTCCCTAAAAGAATTACCTGAAATAAACACCATTCTAAAATCTATTAACTATAAAGAATTACCAGACGTAACAGATCTATGTAACCTTCTTCAATCATCTCTATATGAAAATCCCCCTCAAACACTAAAAGAAGGTTATCTTATTAAAGAAGGTTACAATCAAGAATTAGATACTCTAAAAGATCTTCGTAGTGGAGGAAAAGATTTTATCAGTAGTTATGAATTAGAAGAAAGAGAAAGAACTGGTATCAAAAACTTAAAAGTAGGTTTTAATAAAGTATTCGGCTATTACATCGAAATATCTAAAGGAAATCTTCCTCTAGTAAAAGAAGAGTATGGTTATATTCGTAAACAAACTCTTACTAACTGTGAAAGATTTATAAATCCTATCCTAAAAGAAAAAGAAGATCTTGTCCTATCTGCTGAAGAAAAAATAATTAATCTTGAATATGATTTGTTTATTAAAATACGTGATATTACTAAAGAGTATACAAGAACTCTTCAACAAATAGCTACTATTATTAGTGAAATAGATGTCTTATCATCATTCGCTATTATTAGTGAAAAATATAATTATATTCGTCCTACCCTAGCTAAAGATCATAATCTAGAAATTTTAGAAGGTCGTCATCCTGTAGTAGAAAAAGTTATTAAAGAAGAATATATTCCTAATGATATTATTATGGATAATAATACTTCAATTCTTCTAATAACTGGTCCTAATATGGCCGGTAAATCTACTTATATGAGACAACTTGGTATTATTACTATTATGGCTCAAATAGGATGTTATGTTCCTGCTAAGAAAGCTACTATGCCTATCTTTGATAAAATATTTACTCGTATTGGTGCCAGTGATGATCTTGTTAGTGGAGAATCTACCTTCATGGTAGAAATGACTGAGGCTGCTAATGCCATTAAGAATGCTACTCCTAATAGTCTAATTCTTTTTGATGAACTAGGTCGTGGTACTGCTACTTTTGATGGTATGAGTCTTGCTCAAGCAATCCTTGAATATATTAATAATAAAATAGCATGTAAAACTCTATTTTCTACTCACTATCATGAACTTACTGATCTAGAAAACACTCTAGATAAGCTTAAGAATAAGCATGTTAGTGCTGAAGAAAAAGATGGAAAAATAACTTTCTTACATAAAGTTAAAAATGGTTCTATTGATAAAAGTTATGGTATTAATGTAGCCAAATTAGCTAATCTTCCTAAAGAAGTAACTGATAGAGCTACTGAAATATTAAAAGTTTATGAAAATAAAGAGAAAAAACGTGATATTGTTATTCAAACAACTCTACCTCTAGATTTTGATAAACAAGAAAGTGAGATAGAAAAGCAGTTAAAAGAATTAAATGTTCTAGAATTAACTCCAATTGAAGCTATCAATATCTTATATGAACTTAAAAACAAACTAAAATAAACTTCACTCATAAAAGAATGAAGTTTTTTAATAATCCATCAAAAAATAATAACACTGTAACCATACAATGTTATTATTTTTAAATATATCCATACATTAATAA
>CAJMQX010000062.1 GCA_905215635.1 uncultured bacterium
ATATATTAGTATTATTATTTTTAACTTCTTTGCTTGGGGAATTAATAGATACATTAGATATTGATAGATTAAATAATATTGGATATTATATTAAAAATAATGTTTCAAGAAACTTCTATAATGGAGTATGTGATGATATGTTAACAAAACGTAAGAAGAAACTATTTAATTAATAGTTTTTTTTAATTGAAAAGTTGATTTTTATAGTGAATGTGATATAATATTAATTCACTTTATGAAAGGGGGAATACTATGAAAAAGATTAATAAAGAACAATTAAAAGCTTTAGTACTTACGTTTATTACTTGTTTAACTGTTACAGGGGTTGCTCATAATCATAATGTAGAAAGAAGAAAAAATAATGCTGAAACTATATATGTTTCTCTTGATATAGAAGATGAAGAGGAGGTAATTAAAAATAGTCCATCCCCTACTCCTACAGAAATGGTTATAGAAACAGAAACACCAATACCTGAAGAGACTGTTATGGATATGGATAATAATACTGAAATATCTGATACTGATAAGAGTGATAATACTAATGATGATAATCAGATTGATAGTGATAATAATACTAATGATAATGAAAATGTTATCTTATGGGATAATTTTGGTTATATTGATGAAGAATGTCTTATATATGATGATAATTTTAATCCAAGAGACACTATTAGTGTTTATCAAAAGGTACTTAGAGTTAGTGAGAGTGATGGATTTATCTATTCGCTATTTGAAGATGGGAGTTATGGTTATATAGAATCATATTATTTTACACCAATAGAAAATACTTATATAGAAGTAGATATTGAAGATCAAATGTTATATTTTTATATAGATAATGAACTTGTTTTATCTAGCTCTATTGTTACTGGTAAAGATGATACTCCTACTTATTGTGGTTATTTTCATATATTTTATAAAGAATATGATGCAGTTTTAACTAGCTATACTTATGGGTATGAAACTCCAGTTACTTATTGGATGGCTTTTGATGGGAATATTGGCTTTCATGATGCTTGGTGGAGAGACAATTTTGGAGGACAAATTTATCAGTTGGATGGCAGTCATGGATGTGTCAATTTACCTTATAATATTGCAGAATATTTATTTGAAAATACTTGGACTAATTATGATGATGGAACAAAAGTCTTAGTACATAAATAAGATTTATTATTAATTTAAAATTTATAATTATAAGAAAAAGTCAAGATACATTTTAGTATTTTGACTTATTTTATAGATTCATTATTTAACATTTTATTAATAAGATTTTTAGCATTAGTAATGGTATCTTCATATGGAATCATAATCCATAGATCTTGATATGGATATGAGTATGTTGGTCCCATACTACCATAACCATCTAATTGCGTATTAATAATAGTATAGTCTTTTAAATCATTTAATTCATATTTTATAAAGTCAGTGACTTCATTCATATCAATATTAGTAGCAAACTTACCATCAAGTACGTTTATAATATTAGTATATTCGGTTAGTATAGTTGATCCACTTGTTAATTTTGTAAAGATAGCTTTGATTACTTCTTGCTGGTTTCTTCCACGATGACGATCGCCATCAATATATGAATGCCTTTCACGAGAAAACTTTAGGGCACAGTTACCATTTAAATGATTATATCCTTCTTTTATTGGACAGTCTTGCCATTTATTTATAGCTTGATCGGCGTATACGTCTACGCCTCCTATTTCGTTTACTAAATCTACTACTGTGGTGAAGTTTACTTTAACATAATAATTAATATCGATGTCAAGAATGTCTTCAATAGTAGTTACGGCCATATTGATACCATAATAACTAGCATGGGTTAATTTATCATTATAGCCTTCTGTTCCATGTAATTTAACATAATAGTCACGAGGAATAGAAGTTAGTAAAATTTCATTAGTATTAGGATTTACAGTAGCAACAATATTAACATCATTTCTTGAAGTTTGTGAGATATCGCCATAGGTATCAATACCACTAATCAAAACATTAAATGGAGTATTTTTAATAGATACTCTTTTGGTAATATCTTCAATTTGTTTAGTTATTTCGATAGTTTTGAGTATTCTTGTGTTACTAGTAAAATCTTCATCTTCATCTTCAAATTTATTTTTAATAATATCACTAATAAGAATAGCGTCTACTTCTTTATTATATAGCTTATCTTTTAATTTAGTAACATCTGAGACAGGAACGTATGTTAAAGATAGTTTGATACTATCAAGGACTTCTTTAGAAGTAGTTTCATAATAAGCAAGGCTTTTTTTATATAAATCAGATGGTTCTTGATAATTAGATGTATCTAATACAACGATATAATAATTAGTTACTTCTTCTTTGATAATAGAAATATTTTCAAAGAGATTTCTTGTTTTATTTAGATAAACTATTCCTACAGAATAGATAATTATCAAGATAATTGTTATGATATAAGCTAGTATTTTCAGTATTTTTAAGAATTTATTTTTGAATTTTAAAACAAGTAAGATAAAAAGAAGAATGTTTGAAATAATTAGAAAGGCTAGAAACAAGTTGTAATAGTTATTGGGAATTATATCAAACATTTGAGAAAATACTATTAATGATATGCTTATTGCTATTAACATTAGACTTAACATTAGACCAAAAATGTTTATTTTTAAGACTTTCTTTTTCTTTTTTGTTGTCATACTAAGACCTTCATTCTTTGATTAGATTAGAACAGTTTTCCATTATTTCGTTGAAATATTCATCGCCAGTTATCTTGATTATATTTTTCTTAATTTTATCAAAGTTATCAAGAACGAATGCTTTGTTTATATGATGAATATCAGTTCCTAGGTAATCTACGTAATGTTTTTTCAACATATATTTCATTAATCTTTCGGCATCCTTACGATAATAACCAAGAATGCTAGAATAATTACATTGGAATAATGTTCCCTCTTCTTTTAGTTTGTCTACTAAATCGGGGTTATCTTGAAGATAGGTATATCTTTCAGGATGAGCTATTATTGGAATGTAACCTTTTACTTTAAATTCATATAAGATATCAATTAAGCCTCTTATTTGATTATGAAAAGGAAGCTCTACTAAAAGATAGTTTGATTTGTTAAGTCCATAACATTTAGCACCTTCAATAGATGCAATAAGGTTGTTGTGAAGAAATATTTCATTACCTAGATGGATTGTAATATCTAGGTTTTCTTCTTTAATTCTCTTTTCTAATAGAGCAAATCTTATATCTTTTTCTTCATTAGTAACAGAGTATTCAGTTCCTTCGATATAATGCGGTGTAAGAATTACATGTTTGAAGCCTACTTTAGCCATTTCTTTTAGTATGGCAATGGACTCTTCAATGTTATTACTGCCATCATCTATATTAAATAAAATATGTGAGTGGGTATCTGTCATAATGTATTACTCTCCTATTCATAGTAGTTAGAATATTTACCTCTTTTAGTTTGAACGGTACGATTAGCAACTATTCCTGCTACTTTAGCATCAATCTTTTCTAAGGCTTTTTTTGTTTCCATTAATTCATCTATTTTAGTGTATCCTACTGATGTTACTATTACTACACGGTCAACTAAACTAGCCATAATTAATGAATCTGGTAGTCCATTTATTGGTACACCATCAAAGATGATGTGATCAAACTTTTTTCTTAGAAAAGTTATTATTTTTTTAGTATTATTTGAATTTAATAATTCACTTGGATTTGGAGGGACGGTTCCTCTTGGAATAACATATAAATCAGGTATTTGAGTTTTTTTTATATAATCAGCACAATCAACTACGCTTTGTCCTACTAGTAAGTTTGATAGTCCTTTTTCATTAGAAACACCAAATACTTTGTGAATACGACCTAATCTTAAGTCGCTATCTATTAATAAAGTAGATTCACCAGTTTGTGCAAATGCTGCTGCTAGGTTACTACTGATAAAGCTTTTTCCTTCTCCAGGAACTGAGCTGGTAATCAAGATTACTTTAGCACCATCTTCAGAAGCAGTAAACATTAAATTAGTTCTAATAGTTCTAATATCTTCACTAATATTTGATTTAGGTTTATTAAAAATAACTAATTCATCTTTCATTACTTTCTACCACCCTTCTGATATTCTTCAACACTACCTAGTATTGGTAATTTGATTTTTTGCTCTATTTGTTCTACTGATTTGATAGTCCTGTCAAAATAGAAAGCAATAAATACTATGCCAGCGGCTACAATTAATCCTATCATAAAATAGATAACTATTTGTTTAGGAATATTGATATTATATGGGGTATCCATGGCAATAGCTTCATCTAGAATGTTAACATTGTCCATATTATATAAAGACATTACTTCTTTTTTAAAGTAATTAGCAGTAACGTTGGCAATATTTTTAGCCTTGATACTATCTTCATCAGACACACTAATCTTAATCATTTCAGTATTATTAACAGAATTTACTGATACTTTACTACTTAACTTTTCATAAGCTATATCTAGATTTAGTTCATCAATTACTTGGTCTAGAACTCTTCTAGATTTAACAATTTCCGCATAAGTATCTACGAGATTTTTATTTAATGTGACATCATTTTGAGTGATTGTTTGATTATTAGAACCTAATATTACTGTAGTATATGATTTATAAAGTGGCTTTTGAATAAATAAGCCATAAATACATCCTAATAGGCAGATACCTACAGTAATTGTTACAAATAATCCTATTTTGCCTTTAAAATAATCAAATAATTCTTTTAAATCGATTTCTTCCATTTTGTTACACCTCTACTTTATAAGTATAGCATATATTTTTATTTTTGAAAAGAATTTTAGTTAAAATTAGAATTGATGGGTATTTAAATATAAATTCAAAATTATTACTATAATATAAATATACTTGATAAATCACTATTTTGATAAGGTTTTAATTTTATATAATGATATTTAAGTTTAATAATTAAATATTTCATATTTCAAAAAAGTGAAACATATTTTTATGCTCACTTTTGTTTTTTTTATAATAAAATTTAATGATAATAATTTATTATTTTATTTGG
>CAJMQX010000063.1 GCA_905215635.1 uncultured bacterium
GTTCAGTCCAATATTGATATTTATTCTTATTTTATTTTATATATTATTTCTCAAAGTAACTTGTACCAATAAATTCTCTTATTATAGATAAAGAAGGTACTTCTTCACTAGGTAAAGGCAATACTAAATCAAGTAATTTAATAAGTCTAACTGCTGTTAAGTATTGTGGATCATCTTCTTTAATTTGGTATAATAAAGGTTCTGCATATACTTTCAAAACTGCTAATTCATATGCTAAGAAAGTATTAAAGATAACATCTGCTTGATCCTGATATTTAAATACATACTTCTCTTCCCCATCTCTTACTTCACTCCAAGTAGATAATGTATGTGAAGAAGAATACCCTCTAGTACGATTATCTCTTATCATTCTTCTAAGTAATCTAACATCTGTTAAATTTATCCTATTATCATCATCAATATTTAAATATACTAATGGTGATATATATATTTTATATTTCTTATTTTTAGGAATATCTTTAAGTATTTCTTCTGATAAAGCATGTAATCCTTCTACTATAACAATATCATTCTCTTTCATTTGGAAAGTCTTATTAAATACTTTTTTTCCTTCTACGAAATCAAATGTTGGAGCTGATATTTTAGTCCCTTTAAGTAGTTTTCCCATCTGATTATTAAATAATTTAATATCTATTGCTCTTAAGCTTTCAAAATCAGGTTTACCATTTTCATTAAGTGGTGTTTCATCTCTATTAAGAAAATAATCATCTAATGATATAGGTACTGGATTAAGTCCCAATGTTTTTAGATACAATGATAATTTTCTAGCAGAAGTTGTCTTTCCTGAGGAAGAAGGTCCTGATAATAATACTATCTTTATATTATCTCTATTATTATATATTGTACTAGCTATTTGTTGAAGTCGATAATTTTGTATTGTTTCTGATAAGTTAATAAGTTCTCCTGATTTACTACTAATAATTTTATCATTAAGTTCTCCAATACTTCCTATATTAAGAATATTAGCCCATTCAGCATATTCATCTATATTATTAAAGAATTTATCATGATGTGTATATTTAACAATCTTTAAATTATCATACATTGATGGATATCTAAGAATAATTCCCTTACCAGGAATAAGTGTCATATCATAATATTTTAATATTGAACTATCATTAGGTAAATTTCCTAATATATAATTATAAATTCCATCAAATTTATATAAAGTAACATAACTATTCTTATTATAGAATAATGTTCTAACTTTATCTTCTCTTTTAATATTCTTAAAATATGCTATTGCTTCTGCCATTGTTGTTTCTACTTTAATAAAAGGTATAGCTTTATCTACTTTATCTTTCATTACCTTCTTTATTTCTATTATATCTTTATCAGTAATATCTTTCTTTATTTCAAAGAATACTCCCTTATCTATTGAATGTCTAATTCTTATTTCTGTATTTTTTCCTAATACTTCCATCGCTGAAGTCTTAAATAGTATTGTTAATCCTTTTTCATATATTCTATTTCCATAAGAACTATTAATATCATACAAAATTAGTGTTCCACTTCTATTAATTGAATCATCATAGTTAATAATTTGGTTTTGAAAATTACCACATATTATTTCTTCAGTTAATTCTTTATCTCGAATAATTTCTCCTAATTTTATTCCTTTACGATATTCTTTCTTTGTACCATCTTCAAATGTAATTATAATATTGTTCATTACATATACCTCCATCTATTATATTAATTATATCATAATATTGAATTTTATGATAGAAAAAAGTATGTTTAGTTTTTATATTTAGAAACTTCACATACTTTATTTTCTTCTACACTCTTCTTACTATCGATTATTCTTTGATTAGAAGAACCTCTAAATGGTACATTATAACTCTTAAGACTAATTATAAATGGGGAATCTACTAAGACATCTATGTTTTTAAGTAATTCTCGTAAATTTTCTTCCTTCTCACATCTTCTAAGTAAAGCTTCCATTGTATATCCTGTATAGCACCATACATTAAGTCCTATTGAGTGGCAATACTTAGCTATTTCTAAGCAAGCATCTATCTGTTCTAAAGGATCTCCTCCAGACAAGGTTATTCCATCTTGAAATGGTACATTCTTTATCTCTTTACAAAGCTCTGTTACATCTTTTAAAAATCCTCCATCAAATGAATGCGTTGTTGGATTATGACATTCTTTGCAATTATGACGGCATCCTTGTGTCCATACTACAGTCCTTATTCCTTCTCCATCTACAATACTCTCAGTTGTTATTTCTCCAGCTAATCTAATTTTCATTTTCTCTATTTATTTTTGAATTAAACCTTCAGTACCATGTTTAACTCTATCTCTTTCTTCTGCTTTTTTACCATTGTTAAATCTATCAACTGTACCTACTAAATAACCAGTAATTCTTCTAATTCTTTCGAATCCTACACCTTCTCCTACTGTTTTTTCTTCTTTAACTTCTACTTCTTTCATAATTCTTCCTTCTTTCTTTTTAGTTATTATTTACAAGTACTACAATTAGCACTAGCACTTCTTAATTTTTCAACTGAAACTCCCTCATATGCTCTTCTTCCACATCCTGGACATACATCTTTAATAACTCCCACATATCCGCATACAGGATCTCTATCTACTGGATGGTTAATTGCCCCATATCCAAAATTATTTTCTTTCATAAGTCTTATAATCTTTTCAAAAGCATCTATATTAGTAGTAACATCTCCATCAAGTTCTATATAACTAATATGTCCTGCATTAGTAAATGCATGATAAGGTCCCTCTATCTTAATCTTATTAGCAATAGAAATATTATAATATACTGGTACATGGAATGAATTAGTATAGTATTCTCTATCAGTAACTCCCTTAATCTTTCCATATATCGCTCTATCTATATTAACAAATCTTCCAGATAATCCTTCTGCAGGTGTTGCTAAACAAGTAAAGTTCAAATTATATTCTTTTGAGTATTCATCACATTTGTCTCTCATAAACTTAATAATCTTAAGTCCTAATTTTTGAGCTTCTGCATCCTCACCATGATGTTTTCCAATTAATGCTTTAAGTGTTTCAGCAAGTCCTATAAACCCAATACTAAGTGTTCCATGTTTAAGTACTTTTCTAAGTCTATCAGTAGGTTTAAGTTTATCTGAATCAATCCATACTCCTTGCTCAAGTAAGAATGGGAAATTATACATTCTCTTATTACATTGAATTTCAAATCTTTCAAGTAATTGATCTTTAACCATATCCATAGTTTCTTCAAGTTCTTTAAAGAAACCTTTAATATCTGCTTTCTCTGCTCCAAGTACTATTCCATGTTTAATACCTAATCTAGGTAAGTTAATTGAAGTAAATGATAAGTTTCCTCTTCCTGGAGTAACTGCTTTATTTTCATCAACGACATTACCCATAACTCTAGTTCTACATCCCATATAAGCAACTTCTGTATTATAATCTCCTTTATAATATTGTTTATTAAATGGTGAATCCATAAATGAGAAGTTAGGGAAAAGTCTTTTTGCAGATACTTCACAAGATAATCTAAATAAATCATAGTTAGGATCTTCCTTATTATAGTTAACTCCCTCTTTTACTTTAAATATAGATATTGGGAATATTGGAGTTTCATTCTTACCAAGTCCTGCATCTACACTATGTAAATAGTTTTTCATAACCATTCTACCCTCAGGACTAGTATCTGTTCCAAAGTTAATTGAAGAAAATGGTACTTGTGCTCCCGCTCTTGAATGCATTGTGTTTAAGTTATGTACAAATGCTTCCATTGCTTGATAAGTTCTTCTATCAGTTTTCTTATAAGCTATATCATATGCTTTACTAAATATTTCTTTAACTTTATCACTATCTTTAGCACATTCATCCATGTATTCTAAATCAAATTCTATACTATCTAATTTATCTATCTTATCATTAATTTTATTCATATTTACAAAAGTATTAAATCCTGAATAATCTAAAAGTTCTTCTATTGCCATCTTATATTGTTTTTTAAATGTTTTAAGTACTCCAGGAGCCATATAATAATCAAATGCCGGTATTGCTTGTCCACCATGTTGATCGTTCTGATTAGATTGAATAGCTATTGCTGCAAGTGCTGAATAACTCATAATATCTTGTGGTTCTCTCAAGTATCCATGTCCTGTAGAAAAACCATTCTTAAATAATTTATTTAAATCTATTTGTGTACAAGTAGTAGTACCCATTGCTAAAAAGTCCATATCATGAATATGTATATCCCCATTATCATGAGCATCAGCAAACTTCTTTTTCATTAAATATGCTTTAGCAAATTCTTTAGATACTGTTGATCCATATTGAAGCATCGTACCCATTGCACTATTACCATCAATATTAGCATTTTCTCTCTTAGCATCTTCTTCAGCAGCACTCTTAAGTCCAAGTCCTTCAAGCGATTTTAAAAATTTATGAATTTTCTTCTCATCTGCAAATAATAATCTTGATTGTGCTCTTCTATCTCGATATTCTGAAAAAGATTTAAAAACATCTTCATATCCGCATTTATTAAGTGCTTCTTCTATTAAATCTTGAATTTCTTCAATCTTAATTTTTTCTTCATCTTTATATTCTTTCTCTATTTTTTTAATTACTGTTTGATAAACTTTTTGTACATCCTTAGAAGAATATACTGGTTCATCATCACGCGTAATACTATCAAACCCTTTTTTAATAGCTAAAGCAATTTTAGTTCCATCAAAATCTACTTTCTTGCCATTTCTTTTAACAACTTTAAGTGTTGTTACTAACTCTTCTGTGTTAACCATTTTTCTTTACTCCTTCTCTTATTGTTAACATCATTATATCGACTATTTTTTCTTCTGTCAATAGATTTTTGTTCGTTTTCTAAAATTAATTTTTTTCTATTTTTTATTTTTTCTATTTTTTGCCTTTTTTAATTTTTATAAATTATTTTAATAAACAACATTTTGTTTCTTTAATCAATAATTCTCTTTATTTTCAAGGAATAATTGATATTTACAATCTATTGTTTGT
>CAJMQX010000064.1 GCA_905215635.1 uncultured bacterium
GATGATGACCGCGCCCAGTAGGATGCTCTGCATCTGGGGGTTCAGTCGGATATCCCTACTAAAACCAGTTATTAATCCTAATCCATAAGTTATAATAGCATATGAAAAAATACTTATAATAACTATACGAATAGTATTTCCTTTTAAATAATTTCTATCCTTTGGAAATCCCAATCTTATAATCAAAAAAATCATCATCAATATCCAAAAGAAACTATATAAATAATTATTTTTAAACATTGCAATAGAAATTAATAATAACAATGGATATATATAATATTCTAATTTATTCTTCATATTTACCATCCATTCTAAAACAAGTTATTATATCAATCGCCTAAAAAGGCGATTGATATAAATTATCTCATTATTAAGCTGCTTGATTATAAGTCAATGAAGCTGTCAATGAAACATTAACTTCACTACTAGGTAAATCTGCAGGATCATCTGGTTGAATATATTCTACTCTTACTTTTACTGGAGCAACACCTGTAGTTTTAGCTAATGCAACTGATAATGAAGATGTTGTAGTAGTATATTCTGTACCATTATAAGTAATTACATACTTCAAATACTTAGCTTTATCAGCATCTAAAGCACTCATTGTTATACCTGTCAATTTAGCATCAAAAGTACCAGTATTTTTAACATTTACTGTAAACTCATAAAAATCACCAGGTTTAGTTAATGTAACATTATAAGTCATTGATGTTCCGTCAATTGTTTTATTAGATGCTGATACACTACCATTGCTTTCTTTATAAGATGCCGTATCAAATGCAATATTCCATACAGAACTAGCAACTGTAACATTACCATCAATATTAAGAGTTTGAGTAAATGCTGCAAAACCTACTGACATCGTCAACACAGCTACTGCTAAAATTGCTATTACAAACATTTGCGTATTTTTTTGTTTTTCCATTAAAACCATTCCTTTCCTTTATTTCTACAAACATGTATCATCTTTTTTAAAGACCTTCCATATTCTAAATGTAATTATAACAAAGTTGACACTATTTGTAAAGAAAGAATAACCAATTTTATCAAATTTTTTATAATTTTAGTTGTGCTCACCAAGTTGCCTCACTATATAACAAAGCATAAAAAAGGCACTCATAGTCTAAAACTATAAATATCTCTTCTTTTAAATAAAATTAATAATTATTCATGAAAATATATTACATCAGCAATAGCTCTAGTATTACCAGTAAGAGTAATAATATTATTATCACTATTTTTAAATAATAATGTCGTCGAACCTCCACCATCTAAATTAAATCCTGTGATGCATCTCAAAGATACCATATATTCAGCCATTTTTTTAAAACTAAAGCCAGCTGATCTATTACCATCATTATTAGTAATAAAAACAAAATTATTCTTATCAATTTGGCAAAAACCCTGTCTAATATTTGGAGAAGTATCAGACGTCACTACTTTTCCATTATCAACCAACACAGGATTAAATGCGAATGTATTTAAAACTCCATCAGCAATAATCTACTTTGATGTATTTATATTTCTACTATCATTAGTACCAGCAACATATTTATAATAACCAAGATATCCATCTTTCTTTAATCCATATGTAACATGCTTATCAGAAGGAATTTTCCCATTTGAAATATCTCTCAAAACCTTTCCTTCGACAATAACTATTGGACTTACACTTGTTTTATTAAAACTTTTATTTGCTGCATAATAACTAACATCATAAGTATCTTTTAACACAAAGCCACTACCATTAACTGCAATAATCACTTTATTTTGAAAGCCATGACTATTAATAGCATTTGTCAAAATATTACTTGCTTTTAATAATTCATTACCAAAATTATTAGGAACTGCTGTTTTTAATTGACCATATGGATCCTTCACCCACACATGAGAAACA
The DNA here is from genome assembly GCA_905215635.1 of uncultured bacterium. Next base: position 1,898 of record CAJMQX010000064.1, read on the forward strand.
TAATAATTAGAAACTGACTCAATCCATACTTTAATCGTCTCAGTTGAAACATTATATTTAACATTCTCTGTTCCTTTTGGAGATATTGGTGCATTATAATCAGAACTTTGCGTAGGAGTTGTCGGCTTAGAATTCTCCACTTTACTTAAACTACAACTTATCGTATTCGTATTTCCGGCTTTATCATAAAGCGTTATACTTACTTTAGATACATCTTTATTCAAAGTAATTGTACTACTCGTATAACTTACTCCATCTATTACATATCTACTAATACCAATATTATCACTAGCTTTAATACTTATACTTGATTTTCCAGATCCATAACTTCCACTACATGTCCCTTGTGGTTTTTCTTTATCGATATTACTTACCGTTATACTTCCAGTACTTTCTTTTCCATTCTTATTATAACTAGTAAATTTATATTCTCCATTTGATGATACCGTATATGTATAACTCCTATTATTTATCTTATTCCCATCTGGTAATATTAAATAATTAAAATAATTATCACTTACATAAACATCAATATTTATATCTTTATTCGTATAATTAGTATTATCTAGTGATAAAGTAATTTCACTATCAGTAACAATTACTTTTCTCTTATTTTGAATAGTTATTCCTGATGAATTAGTAACTGAATATATTACATAATATGTTCCTACTTTAGAAGTATCAATTTCATTTTTGACAATTACTTTATCAGTTAATGTACTATCTACTGAATCTATTGCCATATAACCAGGTTCCACATACTCTGAATTAATATCCAAATACATTGTCAAATCTCCAATTAAATATATTGAAGTTGCCCCAACTGGCTTGTCGACAACTGAAATATATCTAGTTAATATCTTATCATTTAAAGTATAAACTACCTCATAATCTCCAACAATAGAAGAATTAATATTACTAGAAACAACTACTTCATTTGTTAAATCATTCCCTTTATTATCTCTTCCAATATATCCAGGTTCTACATACTCATCACCTCTATATATTGTTATTAACTCTTCTCCTTCAAGCGTTAAATAATAAGCAACAACCGTATCAGATGATGAACCCTTATTCATATTAAATAAAACTAATATTCCTATTATCAAAATAATTACTATTCCAAAGATAATTAAAGGAACTTTAAATTTCTTTATATCAAATTTATTATCATTAAACTCTGAATCTATATTTGTATTACCTTTTTCCTTAAAATACATAATATCATCCCTACCATAAAACAATTATATAATATTTTTGCCATTTTGTCATAAAATTAACAAATATTTATTTTAAATAATTGAAACAAATAAATAAAATGATAATATATAAAAAGTAATTCTACAATTTCTAGCTGGTGAATAAAAATTATATAAACAATTGTATTTTAAAAAAAAAACAGATATTTTTAATATCTGCTTTTTTACGGCTGTTAACCCCAAAAAATTAATTTTTTTTAAATATCATAATTTTTCATTTTTTAAAAAATTAAATTTCTTTATTTTTGTTATCTCTGAATTTTTTAGTATCCAGATTTAATCATTTCTATAACTATATTTTTAACATTTTCTACATACTCTACTATAATTGAATCAGATAGTATATCATTAATAGGACATAATCTATAATATAACTTACATTCATATTCATTATGCTCATTTAAATATTCTATAATAGCATCTATTTTATATAATAATTCATCATTATTTATCATTTTTCTTGCTCTTACCACTTAATGTCCCGTTTAATATTTATAGTGACTCAATCTAAAAAATTCAAAATTCTTATAACCATAAATCCTTCGTTGAACCTATTGATAAATCTTTTATCTATAAATGAATTAAATATATAAGATAATCAATTTTTTATCGTTTTACTTATCTAAATAACTTCTTCTATTTTACTTTCTTCACATAATATATCCAATTCATATCAACAAATCCATTTCAGCATTTTCATAATCTGAATTAGATACAAGATCTAAACATAATTCTTTTAAATCGTAGCCTTTATTTAATTCACCATTAATAACTAACATTTCTTCTAATATCATTTTAGGTAATTTATATATATCTTCATTTTTCATATCTTTTCGTATAGACATACCACTTAATTCTTTCATCACCATATCTAATTATAAGTAAACTTACATTCTTTTTATTTTTTGATATTTTGTATTCTTTTGAATTAATCCATACGTCTTTTGTAATCTTATTCTTATGTCATCTAATGCATCAATTATATACGTTACATAATGAAATATATCGTTTTTTAATTATATAACAATTCATATGTAATGTAAAACAGAGTTCATTTTATTGACCTCTGTTTTTTTTGATATTAAAATCCTCACTGAATCATAAAGAGCCTAAAAAGTTAATAACTATCAAAAAGTAAAATATTGAAAAGCATTAATTTAATTACATTATTATTATAATTTACCCAATAATGTATGGATCACTAATTGTACCTGATCCACTAATTATTCCAGTCGATGCCGTTAAGAAGAATACAGGCCTAACACTTTCGTCATAAGCAACATTGGTGTTAGAACAGCTTCCTCCTTCACCAATATACCATGCTGTATTATTATTATTAATTTGTGATGGTGAAGCGGACATTGTCCATTCAGCAACCGATGGTGGACTAGAATCATTTTGTGAAATATGCATCCATCCAGCTTTACAATTTGGATATGTAGTTCCTCCATATCCACAACTAGTCGTATTATCTAACGCTAAATAATAATCATGCATATACATTATTGAAATCTTTCACGATACAGTTGATGTAAAATAAGCATTACTTCCAAGTTCATAATTATAAATTGTAGTTCCTGGCTGATTTAATACTTGATTTTGTGTTCCATAATGCCACGTATAGGTTTCTATCTTACTACTCCAACCACTCGGAACAAATGTTGTATTATTTAAAAAGGTGCTTCCATTAAGATTAGTAAATAATGATGCACTTGCCCATTGATTAGTATAAGTAGACCACTGAAGAGCAGTATCGAGTGCTTCTTTCTTAATTATTTTAATTCTACCAGATGTATCTATACCAATTATACGATACATATATGTTCCTGGGTTTCCAGTACAAGTACTCTTAGTACTAGTTCC